>JAUYES010000565.1 GCA_030691225.1 Holophaga sp.
GGCATGGTGATCCGGTGCGGGGTGAGACCTCTACGAGTGAGGGTCCCAAACGCCTGAGTCGGGCTCGAATGCGTCAAAACTCCAGTCTTGGTTCGGGGCACCGATAACACTCTCGTTAGCCGACTCGGACCGATTGGAATCACTCATGGCAAATCCTTTGCGCATTTTGGTAGTAGACGACGATCCCGGCATGCGGGACGGCATGGCTATGAGCCTCAAGCGGGCCGGTTTCGTTACGGAACAGGCCAAAAGCGGGGAGGATGCCCTGAGGATTACCCGCCCGGGCGCCTTCGATGCGGTGGTAACCGATTTGCGAATGATGGGCATGGACGGCCTGCAGTTGACTGCGCGTATCAAGGCTTTGGACCCATGCATTCCGGTGCTCTTGGTCACGGCTTTTGGGAGTTTGGATACAGCGCGGGAGGCCATGCGCCTGGGAGCTTTTGATTACCTCTCGAAACCCTTCAGCCCCGATGAACTCGTCAGCGCTGTGAGGAAAGCTATTCAAAGCGAAGGCCATCTCAAGGCGGAGGAACCCGGGGATGCCCCGGTGATTCTTACGCAGGATCCCGTCTTGGCTGAAACCCTGGCCCTGGCGAGGCGCGCCGCCGATAGCCGGGCAACGATCCTGATCCAGGCCGAGAGCGGAACGGGCAAGGAATTGCTCGCCAAACTGATCCATTCCTCCAGTCCCCGGCGCAAGGGCGCCTTCGTGGCCATCAACTGTGCGGCCATCCCTGAGAACCTATTGGAAAGTGAATTATTTGGTTTCGAGAAAGGTGCTTTCACGGGCGCCACTGCTGCCAAGCCGGGCCGTTTTGAGTTAGCGGATGGTGGCACCTTGGTACTGGATGAAATCGGGGAGTTGCCCCTTTCCCTGCAGGGAAAATTGCTTAGGGCCCTGCAAGAGCGCACCATCGACCGGCTAGGAGGTAATCGCCCGATCCAGGTGGATGTTCGTCTGATTGCCCTGACCAACCGAGATCTGGTCACTGAGGTCAAGGAGGGCCGCTTCCGCGAGGATCTCTACTACCGGTTAAACGTAATCCCTCTGCGCCTTCCACCCTTGCGGGAACGCACGGCCGATATTCTTCTACTGGCCGAACATTTTGCCG
>JAUYES010000571.1 GCA_030691225.1 Holophaga sp.
AGCACGCTGGTGTCCCGCGTTAGTGCGGCACGTCCCAAGATTGCCAATTACCCCTTCACCACCCTGGAGCCTCAGCTCGGCGTGGTGGCCATGGAAACCTTCGGCGGCGATGATCGCGATAGTTTCGTTATTGCGGATATCCCGGGGCTCATCGAAGGCGCTTCGAGCGGTGCGGGTCTGGGTATTCAATTCCTTCGTCACGTCGAGCGCACGCGCATGCTGCTGCAGTTGGTCGATCTGGCGGATCCCATCATGGAACCTGAGCAGGCGATTGCCGTCATCGAAGGTGAGCTGAAAGCCTTTTCGGAAGTGCTCTATGCCAAACCCCGGTGGCTCGTGGCTACCAAGCTGGACGCCCTTCAGGATGAAGATCGGCGTGCG
The DNA here is from genome assembly GCA_030691225.1 of Holophaga sp. Classification (GTDB taxonomy): domain Bacteria; phylum Acidobacteriota; class Holophagae; order Holophagales; family Holophagaceae; genus JAYREN01. The sequence continues at coordinate 382 of JAUYES010000571.1, forward strand.
CGCTTCGAAGCCATTTGTCGTGAACGCGGGCAGGAGCCGATTTTTATTTCGGGCGTAACCGGTGAAGGCATCCGTGACTTGGTCTTCAAGCTAGGGCGCACCCTCGCTGAGATGCCCAAGGTATGAGCGGTATTCGCCAGCATCTGGCCAAGGGCAGGCTCGCGTGACTCCTAAGCGTGTCGGTCTCCTTGGTGGAGCCTTCAATCCGCCCCACCTGGGGCATCTGAAGTTGGCCGAGCTTGCCTGTCATGAATTGGCGTTGGATGAGCTTCGCTTTGTGCCATCGGCCCAACCGCCGCACAAGTCCTTGCCGAATGAATCACCCGACGAGGCGACGCGGCTTGGCTTATTAAAGGCCGCTCTGCTCGATCTGCCTTGGGGTATTGAAACCCTGGAACTGGATCGGCCTGGTCCAAGCTACACCGTAGATACTCTGGAGGCCCTGGCTCAGCGAGAGTCGGGGTCCGCATGGATATTGGTGATGGGCAGCGATCAACTGGCCCAATTCACGGCCTGGAAGCAGTGGGAGCGATTGCTGGAATTGGCGTCGGTGGCTGCGGCGCGGCGTCCAGGTGCCGAGTTCTTGCTTTCCGAGCGTTTAGGAAATCGCCAGCGAGCGTTTTGGACCGGAGCCCCTGGCGAAATCGTTTGGCTGCCATCCACCGAACTGGAGCTATCCAGTTCTACAATCCGGGCTGAAATCGCATCCGGAGAACAAAACGAAGGCCTCCCGATTCAAGTTCGGGCTGCTATTGGGCGAGAAAACCTGTACCGTTAATCTGTTCCTGGAGAACAAATGACCTTAGACCCTAGGCTCGCGATCGTGGTGGAAGCCGCACGTTCCAAGAAGGCCTTTCGAATTCGGCTGCTCGATGTGCAGGGCATTGCAACCTTCACGGATACTTTTGCCTTCATGAGCGGCGGTAGCGATCGTCAGAACCGCGCCATCGCTGATGCTGTCCAAGATGAATTGCGTACTTCCGGCGAGCGCCCACTTTCCTCTGAAGGCAGTCAAAACGGCAACTGGATCTTATTGGATTACGGCGATCTGATCGTGCACGTAATGGATGAAGACACCCGACGTTATTACAATCTAGAAGAGCTTTGGGCCCAGGGCCATGAGCTGGAACTTCCACCCGAATTGCCCCCTGCCAGCACTTCGGCCCCCACGATTTAATCGAGGAAAAGACATGCTCACGCAGCACAATGCTTTTGATGCCATGCAGGCCCGTCTTCGCGTTGCCGCTGAACTCTACGGCTTGGAGGATGCTCTCTTCAAGGTCTTCATTCAGCCCAAGCGTTCCATGATCGTGAGCCTGCCAGTGCACATGGATGATGGGCATTGGGAAGTCTTCACGGGCTATCGCATCCAGCACAACGTGGCGCGCGGTCCTGCTAAGGGTGGCATTCGTTTCGATCCCGGCGTCACCTACGATGAGATCAGCGCAGGTGCGGCGTGGAATACATGGAAAACAGCCGTAGTGGATGTTCCATTTGGTGGAGGCAAAGGCGGCATCATCTGTGATCCCAGCGCCATGAGTCAGGGCGAACTCGAGCGTTTGACGCGACGCTATACCGCCGAAGTCATGGATGTGATCGGCCCCGATCGCGATGTTCCCGGCATCGACATGGGCACCAATGCTCAGACCATGGCTTGGGTGTTGGATACCTACAACATGCACGCACGCGTTCACGCCAATGCCGTCGTCACGGGTAAACCGGTTGGCCTAGGGGGAAGCCTTGGACGCGCCGAGGCCACGGGTCGTGGTGTGTTGATCAGCGCTCGCGAAGCCATGCAGCGCCTAGGTAAACCCTTGGCAGGGGCTACTCTGGCTATTCAAGGTTTTGGTAACGTCGGCAACCAGAGTGCTCGTTTGTTGCACGAAGCGGGTGCCCGCATGGTCGCGGTTTCCGATCAGCGGGGTGCCATCCGCAATGATCGCGGAATCGATGTCCACGCCCTGCTCAAATATCACTCCGAAACTAGGACCGTCGTGGGCTTCAAGGGTGCGGAGCCCATGGATCCTGCAGAGTTGCTGACCATGGCCGTGGATATTCTCGTGCCCGCCGCAACGGATAATCAGATCACCGAACACAACGCTGCCAAGGTGCGCGCCAAGGTGGTGGTCGAGGGCGCCAATGGCCCCACGTCCCCCGAGGCCGATCCCATCCTGCTCAGCAACGGTGTGCTGGTCGTGCCCGATATTCTGGCCAACGCCGGTGGCGTGACCGTTAGCTATTTCGAGTGGGTGCAGAATCGCAATGGTTATTACTGGCGCGAACGGGAAGTTAACGAGCGCCTAGTGGAATACATGACCCACGCTTTTCAAGCGGTGTTCGCAACGACGGATAAGTACAAGACGAATCCCCGCATTGGCGCCTATATTCTGGCCCTGGATCGCGTGTCGCTGGCCATGCATTACCGCGGGTTCTACGCTTAGAAAACGCGCATCAACGCGACAAATCCATTCACCGTTCGCACGCCCGGAATATCGCTCTGAAGCCCCGCGCCGAGGTTGACTCGGACGGTGGTAAAGAGCCAGAAACCCGGTAGGTCTCCGGCCAAGCCAAGGCCTGTTAAGCGGTAAAACTGTTGGTTATCGATGCTGCGTGCGCGGGCGTGCTCCAGGGTCATGGTCAGGCGGAAATTGCCTCCGGTAGGAAGAACGACACCGGCCTTGGCGAACTGAATTCGATCAGAAGCGATGGAGCCAGCCCGAATACCCGAGATGCCACCTTCGCCTCCCAAACCCAGGGCGTTGAAGCGATCGAAGCCCTGGCCGCCGGAAACGCCGGCTTCGCCGTGCAACCACCAGTTGCCCTGCATGCGGTAGTCGTACCCCACGGAGCCGCCCCATCGCCGGTACTCCCCGGCCATGGGTATGACTTGAGGGTCGGAGGGCGTGCCGTAAATTCCTTGTGGTCGCTGGCCTGTGCCCCAATGGCCGCGAAGCTGAAGCCCTCGACCTTGCCAGGAGAGCTCACCTCGCCATTCACGGGACAAACCCGAGGGCGGCAGTGCGAATCCTGGGGTTCGGTATTTTTCCTCTCGTGATTCCGAGAAACGATCGTATTCGAAACGCCCAGCGCCTTCCACGCGAAAGCCCAGCCCGAGATCGTGCCCAACGGTGGCCGACAGAAAACCATACTGGCGAGCCACACCGTCGCGATCCTCGAGTGCCCCGTTCTTCACCGGTCGTTCAGTGGAAGGCAGGAGCATCGTGCTGAATTGGGTTCGCAGATCGAAACCACCCGGAAGCCTGGGCACGCTGATGGACACTTGGTTGAACACAATGGCCGTTAGTGCATTGACCTGAATGCCCTTTCCAAAGGCGTTGAAATTCAGATAGAGCAGGCCTGCGAAGGGAAACACAGGCATCTGAAGTCCAGGGTCTACCAGGACGCCCCCGGCTAAGGCCCGAAGCCGTTCCTTTGGGTTAAGCTCCACCTCCCGGTGCCCTTCTTTTTTGAGGTTGAAGTAGCGCAGACCCTCAAGGGTTTGTTTCAACATGGTGGAATTGGAGCTTCGCGCCTGTTGGCGCTGACTCTCGAATGCCGGATCGTTGATACGGAAATCACGGTAGGTGAGGGCTCGCTGAATCTGGGCGACACCACCTGAGGTCATCCATCGCTCGAACGTTTCAATCTTCATCACTCGCCAAAGCCCCGGGGCGGGTTCGCCGTAATACATAACCCGGCGTTCCGTTTTTACGGTACCGGGCAAATCACTGCGGCTGCTGCGCTCTTCGAGAATGCGGCCCGAAATTTCGTTCACGAGCAGTTCGCCCTCTGCCAGAAGGGGATCTTTATCAACGGCAACAAAGCGCAAGACGCGGGTGTTGGCTTTTTCGCCAGGCCCGCCATCTTCGTAGTGATAGCGCTCGGTAAGACTCAGGGCTACAGGCGCGGCAATGCTGGTGCGGGCCTCGACCAACGGCAATTGCAAACCGCCTTTAAGGTTGGCTGTGACGCCATTGAAACGCACTTGCTTCTGCAGGAGTTCTTCTGTTTCTCCAGCCTTCTCGAAGGCCAGGAAGGTAAAGCCCAGATCGTTCCCGGTGCCACGCGAGGCCTGCATATGGACTTCTGCATCGAGGCGCGAAATTGTGCTCAACAGGGCTAGGCGATCACGCAGTTGGGTGGCGCGTAGGCGTGCCAACAGGGCACCCACATCGTAAGTGTCTTTGGCGACGACGGCGACCTCGTTCCGCTCCTTCGGGAGTTCAACGGTTTTCCAATCATTAACCTGAAAGCGCCAACGCCTGGCCTCGCCGGTCTTGGGGTGGCGCAGCGTGAGATCACCGAGACCTCCCTCAACTTCAGAAAATCCAGGCGGAAGTGTGGCCGAGAGGCGTGCCGTTGGGCCGAGGCCAGGCACCACAAGGCGACCACCATCACCCAGCAGCATGGAGGCTCGCGCGCCTGGATCTACCGGAGCCCATAAATACCAGGATCTTCCAGGCATGAACTCCTGGGCGCGGACAAGCTGATTTCTCCAGGTGCTTGAATCTGGACCCAGGTCCTCGGGGGCAAGGATGCCGCCCTGCAAGGCTCCCCAAGCGCTTTCGTTCCATAGCGGCGGGGCTTCGGAGTCAAAAGCTAGAAATAGCTGCTGATCGGCAGTCTGCGCCCTTAGGGCTTGGCTGGCTGCCAGTAGCAACGCTAGGCGTGCTTCCCCCAGAGGCAGCCGCAGCCGCAGGGTTGGCGCACCCTTGAAGGCTTGAATCCGTGGCACCCAGGCCAGTCGGGCGGCTTCCACTTGCGCCGGATCCCGGGAATCCTTGGGCAACAATTGGGCGATGTCGGCAGTGCGAAGATCCAATAGCGGTGGTAGTGGCGTTCCAACCTGAATGGGGCTTTGGCCCATCAGGACGAATGGCATGCTTAGGACAATGGCAGATCGAAGATCCACGGGTACTCCCGGAAGGGTCGGAGGGAAGTTTACCTGGGTCGCTTGGCAAACGAGATTGCCATTACACTTCTCTCATGCGCTTCACTGTGAAATTCACCACCAAAACCGGCGATGTCCTGGTTCGCGACTACGAGGGAACCTCCTCCGACGAGGTGCGGGCGCGGGTTCTGGCCGAAGGTGATTTCCCACTGGAAATTGGTCGCGCCGCTTCGGCCTTTCGCCGTCAGAAGGCTTTATCCGCCGAATCATTGATTCTGTTCAATCAGGAATTGCTGGCGCTCCTAAAGGCGGGAATCCCACTCCTGCAGTCTTTGGAATTGCTCGTGGGCCACGGCAAAGATCCCCTTCTTCGTAGTTCCCTGGAGCGAGTGGTGGAATTGCTGCGGGAAGGTTTGGCTTATTCCGAGGCTCTGGAGCAAGCGGGTACCTTTCCCGCAATTTATCGCGCCAATGTCGTTGCTGGCGAGCGCAGTGGAACCCTACCGGAAGTGATTTCACGCTGGCTGGCCTTTCAGGCCTTTGCTCAGAAGAGTCGTGGCCGAATCATGGAGGCCATGGGTTATCCGACCTTCCTGGTGGTCGTGCTCTTTTGTGCCTTGGGGGTGATTTTCAACGTAGTGCTGCCCCGGTTCCAGGAGATCTATGCGGATGGCGCGGTGGAAATGCCTGCCGCTACCAAAATCCTTTTGGGCCTTGGCCAATTCATGCGCAGCACTGTTTGGATTCAGGCCGGACTAATGGTGGCCTTCGTGTTTTTCCTTCGCTGGATGTTTACTTCCGAAGGCGGCAAACGCACGTTGGAGCGCATTCTCTTGGCCATCCCCAAACTCGGAACGCTCTACCGTATGTACCATTCGTCGGTATTTTGCCGCACCCTAAGTGTGCTCCTGGCGGGCGGCATGCCAGCGCTGCAGTCGCTGGAAGTCATCCAGCGCACCACGCCTAGTGAACGCATGAAGCTTCGCTTGATGATGGTCATCGAGCATGTGCGCGCCGGATCCGCCCTGCATCAGGCCCTTGAACAATCAAAACTACTGGACCCGCTAGCCATTGAGATGACCCGCGTCGGCGAACAGAGCTCGGCGTTGCCTGAGATGCTTGATCACGTGGCGAACTTCTTCGATCAGGAGGTGGAAAAAGCCACCACCGCCGTAACTAGCCTCATCGGTCCGGTGCTGATCCTCTTCATGGGCGTGGTCGTCCTGGGACTTTTGCTGGCGGTTTATCTGCCGCTCTTCAATGCGGGACAAGCTGTCCGCTAGTTAGCGCGTTCCCGAATACGGATCGGGCCAATAGGGATCAGGAGTGTAGGGTTCGTGCATCCAGGGAATTCGGACGCTGTCGTCCGAATCATGGGTTTGGCCAGGTTCTTGGGGAAGGGGGAGTTCGCCGCGCATGGGAGAATTTTACAGAAAAGTCAGCCCTGGCGGGATTCTTCTCGTATTAACTGACCGCAGGCAGCTTGTACGTCTCGTCCGCGGCTCTTGCGTACGGTGACAAAGCAGCCCAGGGCCTTAAGGCAGGCAACAAAGGCTCTCAGGCGGTGCTCGACCGGTTCTTTGAAAGAAGACGCGGCATGCTCGTTCATGCGGATCAGGTTCAGGTTATGGGAATAGCGCAGTTCGCCCATCCAATCGGCGAGGCGCTGAGCATCTTCGGGCGTGTCGTTGACACCAGCCATGAGCACGTATTCGATGGTGAGCTTTTCCTTGGGCCCCAGGGGCCAGCGATCCAAGGCTTGCCGAAGCCGCGCCAGATTCCACACACGATTTACGGGCATGACCGCACTCCGGGCCGCATCGGTGGTGGCGTTTAGGGAAATGGCTAGCCAGGGACGTGGTTCCAGCAGGGCCAGTTTCTCGATGCCACTGACCAGGCCGCTGGTCGAGACCGTGATGCGCTTGGTGCTGATGTTCAGGCCTTGCTGGTGGTTGAACACCTGAATGGCGCGATGGACGTGCTCCAGGTTATGCAGGGGTTCGCCCATGCCCATGAAGACCAAGGTGATCTGATGGGGTTTCTCCGGCCCCAATTCCCGCAGAAGTGAGAGCACTTGGCCGACGATTTCTCCCGCCGTGAGATTGCGCCGAATGCCCATGGCTCCCGTTGCGCAGAAGGTGCAACCCATGGCGCAGCCCACTTGGCTGCTGATGCAAAGGGTCACGCGGGGATTGCGCACATCGCGCGGCATATGCACGGCTTCGATGCGTTCGCCATCGGCCAAGGCCAGTACCAGCTTGGTGCTGCCATCTTCCGAGGCATGGCGTTCGACGATTTGAGGCAGCGCGGTATCCAGGTTTGCCGCCATCCAATCCCGGATCTCGCGGCTCACCCGAGGGCGACCTTCTACCCAGACCCAGGGATGCTGAGATTGGATGAAGATATGTTCGGCCCGGCCGGGCGCGCCCATGGCGACGAAGTCCTCGGGCAGCAGGGCAAAAAGCGAGGGTCGTCCCGCGCGTTCGGGTGCCGGGTGATCCCAGGAATGCAGAAGGGTTTCAGCCATGCT
>JAUYES010000577.1 GCA_030691225.1 Holophaga sp.
ACTACCTGTTCGGCTACGAGAACACCACCTCCTTTACCGTCCCTTTGGTCGATGCTGACGGGAACGGTGCCTGGATTATCGCTCACGCCGTAGTCTGCAACTGATTCCGCCGGGTCGCTGTGGCGATCCTTCATAACACAACGGGGTGGGTCCAAGGGCCCACCCCGTTCTGCTTCTCTGCTCCAGGTGACGGGCGGTTTCCTCATCCCGCAAATGCTCGAGTTGAAGGCTAGGCGCACCGCCTTCCAGCGCGGGACGGGTAAAGCTGGAGCGAAATCCGGTGGTGGCCAGTCAACGGGAGTGGGGGCTCGCCGAAGCGGGCCGCCAAGATCTCCACCACCATGGTGACGATGGTGATCCCCATGACGAGTCGGGTGCTCCATTCATGGGACCTCGGGGTTCGAATTGATTAACGCGTTAGGCTTCAGCCTCGTCGGTACTCGATCTCCACAGCTTTACCGTCAAGATCCTCGGGCCATGGATTTCGCGAATTTCAGCCTCTACGCCCGGTGCGAGCGTCAGCCGCTCCCCCACTACGGTTACGTGACCGGCCTTGCCAAGACAAAGGCCGCCGAGGGTTGTCCAGTGGGCTCCCTCCTGGAGATCAAGATCCAGGGCCCGGTTCACTTCCCGTAGAGGAGTCGCTCCAGGCACCAGCGCACTTCCGTCCTCCTGCCAACGGAGCGTCACGATCTTTTCCTCCCGGAACTCGCTGAAAATTTCTCCCACCAATTCCTCTAGAAGGTCTTCCATGGTGACGAGGCCGGAGAAGGAGCCTTGTTCATCCACGACAAAGGCCATCTGCTGGTGGTCGGCCTGGAGTCGGTGGAGCAGGCTGATGGCGGTGCTGCTTTCGGGGACACAGAGGGCTGGGCGAAGTAGATCCAGTGCCACTCTGGCCCCCTTGCGTTTTATTACGAGATCCTTGGAGGCAAGGTATCCGAGCATCTCGTCCGCCGAACGCCCATGGATTGGGATTCGCGAATAGGGGGTTCGCTCGAGTTGTTCTGCCACCGTTTCCAGGCTTGCGCTGGATGGCAAGGAAACAACTACGTGGCGGGGTACCATGACATCCACCACCCGGAGATCGCCGAACTCGATGGCTCGGCTCGCGATGCTGCTGGCCCCCGGATGCATGCTGCCTACCTTGGCGGCATCCTCCACCAGGTGCCGGATCTCGTCTGAGGACAGTCGTGCCTCGGTAAAGCTCGTGTGATCGCCGAAGACTTTCAACACTAGGTTGGAACTGGAAGCCAATAGATGCACTGCTGGGCTTGAAATCCGCGAAAGCCACAAAAGAGGCGAGGCGATGATGCGTCCGTAGACTTCGGGAGTCCTCATGGCCAGGGACTTTGGCACCAGTTCGCCAATCACGATGGATAGGTAGGAGATGAAGATGACTACCGTGGCGACAGCCACTTCCTCGGCGTAAGGGCGCAGCCAGTCAATGGCTTGAAACAGTGGGATCAGGTGCACTCCGAGGGTGGATCCGCCAAAGGCCCCTGCGGTGGTGCCGATCACCGTGATGCCCACTTGGACCGTTGCTAGGAAACGTTCCGGGTTATCGCGCAGGGCCTGGGCCGAGCGCGCCCAGCCGACCTTTCGTTCAACCAGTTCCTGGATCCGAGTCCGCCGGATCGAGACAATGGCGATCTCGGCTCCCGCAAGGATGCCGTTCAGCAGAATGAGAATGGCGATGATCGTTGCTTCGATAAGAATGGGAGCCTCCGCAGGCGACTCACGTAGAGCCCCTCGCTCCTATGATGACCTACCTGTGAACGCCACCACCGGGCCTGGACATCCTCGGATGATTAGGGCCGACTTTTTTGCCCAAACGGCAGGATCGCCGGGGCGGAGATTTTAAAACCGATAGCCTATCGGTTTTCGGTACACTGTCACCAGACAAGGTGGCAATACTTGGCAAACACACTCTCTCCCCTCACCATTGGCGACCTCGAAATGGAGGTCTTGGAGCAGCTCTGGAAGCTGGGTTCCGGTGATGTGAAGGAGGTCCACGCGGCCCTCACAGGAGGGCGGGATAATCACCCGAACACCGTCCAGTCGGCCCTTGAGAGGTTGTTTCGCAAAGGTGTCCTGGAGCGTGAGAAGCGCAGCCATGCTTACCTCTATAGTCCACTCGTCACCAGGGAAGAGTTGGCGGCTCGGCTAATCGATGAAGCCCTCCATCGAGTGCGGATGGCTGAACCTATGCCCACACTGGCGGCGCTCGTGGATCTTGCTGCTGAACAGGATCCAGGAGTCCTGGATGAACTCGAAAGACTGGTTCAGGCTCACAGAGCGAAGAGAACGGGGGCCTGATGCACACCCCTGGGCTGTTTCTGGCGAGTGGACTCCTCCTGGGGTCCATTGTGGTTGTAGGCTCCCAGGCCAATGGTCTGATGTATCGAAGCCTGCGATCCGGCTTGGACCGTCTGGCCCCTGAAGATCGTTCGATCCTGCTCAAGGGCATGGTGTTGCTTCCCTGGA
>JAUYES010000579.1 GCA_030691225.1 Holophaga sp.
CGGGTGAAAAGGGCGATATCAACATCGGTGAAAAGATTTCGACTACACAATCCTCCATGGGCCTGTCGGGCCTCGGTGGGATGGCTGGAGGTGGCGCTGCGGGTGGTATCGCCAGCAACTACCTCAATGGTGCTGCCCAGACCCAATACAGCTACGAAGAAGTAGGCGTAAAGATCGGAGTTGAACCCCGTGTTCATTTCAACGGCGATATCACCATCAAGATCAAATCCGAGGTCAAAACGCTGAAGAGCGGTTCGACTCCAGGGCGTCCCGACTTGGGTCAGCGCATTATCGAAACCTCGGCACGCCTTCGGGACGGCGAAACCGCCGTGTTTGCGGGGTTGCTCAAGGAAGAGGAACAAAAGAGCCTGCAGGGAATCTGGGGGCTCACGGATATCCCTTTGATCGGCAAACTGCTTGGCAGCAACAAGTCGCAAAACGCCAAAACGGATGTGCTGCTGACAATCCGGGCGGTCATCGTGCGCAAACCAGATATTCAGCCCGAAGACTGGATGGCCTTCGATCCCGATCAGGCCACTTCTCAGGCGGGTCCCTTCGCCCCCAAACCCGCAATAAAAATTACGCCAGCCATCGCTCCGGTCAAACCTGAAGTCAAGGTTGATCCAAACGCATCGACCAAACCGATGGGACCGAAGCCCACTGAGCCAGGCCAACCTGTGGTTCCTGCACCCACGCCCACTGAGCCAGGCAAGCCCATGGTTCCAACACCTGCCGAGCCCGGCCAGCCTAAAGCCGAGGCCACCCCACCCGAGCCCGAAGAAGGCAGCTTGGTGATTTTCCTGGCTCCCGTATTCACTCCGCTCACTAAAGGCGAACGCGTGCAATTGAACCTCCTGGTCAGCAATGGCAAGGGCCTGACCAGCGGCACCATGGAAATTCGGATTGACCCAAAGCTGAAGCTTCATTCCCTGGTGGCGGGTGATTTCTTGACCTCGGAATCGGGCTCGTTGCAGCAGGCCTTGGGCAAGGATGGCGTCATGAAGATCACCTTCACGCGCACGGGCAGTGCTTCGGATAGCGGCACCTTGGCCCTTTTGGAATTGGAAGGACTGACGGCTGGCAATGCTCCCGTGCTGGTCCAAAGCGGTAAATACATGGTGGGTGCCAACCCCATTTCCGCCCGTGTCGTCAACTCGCTTGTAACGGTGGAATAACCACCCCATGAATGCACGCTGCCGTGGCTTCACTCTTCTGGAAATGGCCGTTACTGCGACGGTGCTGCTGATCCTTGCCTCAGCGGTGGTCCCCATGGCCAAAAATGGTGTTCGCCGCCAGAAGGAACTGGAACTCCAGCGATCCCTGCGCGAAATGCGATCTGCCATCGATGACTACAAACTCAAGGTCGAGCAACAGAAAATCAAGGCTCCGCCACTTGAAAATAATGGCTACCCGGAATCCTTGGAAATCCTGGTGGAAGGCGTGCAAACCAGCAAGGCCTCGGTAAAGATTCGCTTTCTGCGCCGGATTCCCCTCGATCCCATCACCGGCAAAGCGGAATGGGGTTTCCGCTCCATCAGCGATGACCCTGGCAGCAGCAGTTGGGGTGGTGGCAATGTCTACGATGTGCACAGCCTTTCGACGGGCACGGGATCCAATGGCGTGCCCTATCGGGAGTGGTGACGGCCCTTTTTTCGCTTGCTCCAAGCCCCACCCCGCGCTAGTCTTACTGTTCCCGTTGGCAGACTCTCGTGGGAGCTGTTGGTAGGTCTTTGCGGATATGGCGGAATTGGTAGACGCGCTAGCTTCAGGTGCTAGTGACTTCACGGTCGTGGGGGTTCGAGTCCCTCTATCCGCACCACCTCAAAACGGCACCTCTGGTGCCGTTTTGATTCAAGCTTGAAATGGGCGTCCGGCCCTTCCGGACTAGGACCTTCTTGCGGCAGAGGCTGCGAGTTGGGTGACGGGCGAAGCCCGAAAAGGAGCCACCATGGCCCTCAGCACCGAAGCAAAAACCATCATCATCGACGACTTCAAGGTTCACGCCACGGATACTGGCTCCCCTGAAGTCCAGGTCGCCCTGTTGACCAAGCGCATCAACGAGCTCACCGAGCACTTCAAGATCCACACCAAGGATTACCACAGCCGCCGCGGCCTCATGATCATGGTCGGTCAGCGTCGTCGTCTTTTGGACTATCTGAAGCGCGAAAGCAAGCCCCGCTACGCCACGCTCATCGAGCGCCTCGGCCTGCGCCGCTAATCGTTCCTGCTACGTTCAAAAACGCCCGCTTCCCTGCGGGCGTTTTTTTAGGGTTGAAGAATGTCGAAACTACCGCCCCTGCCCGACCCTGAGCATCCGAATCCGTACACAGTCACGGACCGGAAGATGCTGTTCGATTCCCCGTGGATTCGCCTGCGCGAAGATCGTTTCCGCCATCAGAAAGGCGTCGAAGGCCGCTACCCCGTGTGTGGTTTTAGACGCACAGCCTGTGGGGTCTTGGCGTTGGATGACCAGGATCGCGTGGTGCTAGTCGGCCAGTGGCGCTTTCCCTTAGAACGCTATTCCTGGGAAATCGTAGAAGGCGGGGGCGAGGAATTCGAATCCCCCTTCGAGTGCATCCAGCGGGAACTCGGTGAAGAGGCCAGCCTGAAGGCGACGACCTGGGAACCCTTGGCCTATTCCAATCTGAGCAACTCCTCCACGGACGAAGAGGCCTTCCTCTTCTTGGCTTCGGGCCTTTCGGAAGCCAAGGGCCACGTGCCCGATGAGGAAGAAGAACTCTGCGTGCACCGCGAGCCTTTCGACCAGTGTCTGCAGCGCGTGCTGGCAGGTGAGATTGCCGATGGCCTAACGGTCATCGCCATCCTGGCACTACAAGCGCGACGCAGCGGCGCGGCTCATCCGCTGGATCCCACCTTGGCCGAGCGCTTCTTTCAGCGCCCCGATCAACACCCCAGCGAAGGCCGGGCTCGCTGGGCTAAGCTGGAACAATTATGATCGTCACCCTGCACCCCGAGACACCCCAGCACCGCTTGCTTGAGCGCATCGCGGAGCTATTGCAGAAGGACGGTGTCATTGCTTATCCAACGGATACCCTCTTCGGGTTGGGATGCCTGGTGTCCCGAAAAAAGGCCGTGGATCGCATTCAGCAATTGAAGGGTCGCGATCCCAAGAAACCCATGTCGATTCTCTGTGCGAATCTGTCGATGCTTTGCCGCTACACCCAGCATTTGGATACCGCCACCTTCCGTATTCTTAAGGCCATGTTCCCCGGCCCTTACACGGCCGTGCTGCCCGCCAGCCGCGAGGTGCCACGCCACCTCCAGAACAAGCAGACGGTGGGCCTACGCATTCCCGATCATCCTTTTTGCCTCGCCATCACCGAGTTGCTGGGCGAGCCCATCATCACCACCAGCTGCAATCGGGCGGGGGAAGAACCGCTCTCCAGCGCCTGGGAAATCCAAGAAGAGTTGGGCAATCTGCTGGATATGGTCATCGACTGTGGTGACCCGGCGGGTCTTGCCAGCACGGTGGTGGATCTCACCGGGGACGAACCCGTGCTATTGCGCCAAGGTGCCGGGGTCTGGCCACTCTGATACGGTTTTGCTTTCGACAGAATGATCCCTTACTTCACCCGCAGCCAAAGCCCCTTGAGATAAAATCCTTCCGGGTGATTCAGGGCGTAGGGGTGATCCGTGGGCTGCCCCAGATGGGCGATGACCTGCGCCTCCCGTTGGGCCTCCAGTAGCGCCGTCCAAACGGCTTCCTGAAAACGGGTGCGTTCCAAATGTTGGCTGCAGGAGAAGCACCAAAGCATGCCACCGGGAGCCGTTGCCAGGGCACCCAAGCGAAACACATCCTTGTAGGCCTTGAAGGCCGCATCCACATCCTTGCGCTGTTTGGCAAAAGCAGGAGGGTCCACGATGACCCGGTCCCAGGCACCGGGTTCCAGGGTGCGCATCAGTTCAAAGGCGTCGCCTTGCATGCGCAGATGTTTCGCAGGATCCAGGCCATTCAAGGCCCAATCCCGGTCTGCTGCATCCAGGGCGGGCGCCGAAATATCCAGAGTCGCCACTTCCCGGGCGCCGCCAAGGCCCGCATGAATCGAGAAGCCACCGGTGTAGCCGAAGGCATTGAGCACGCGGCAGTCTTTCGAAACCCGGCCCACGGTCAGGCGATGTTCGCGCTGATCCAGAAAGAAACCCGTCTTCTGGCCCTTGAGCAGATCCACCGAAAGTTGGGCACTGCCTTCGCGAATGATGAGCGGCCCTGCGAGGCTGCCCTTCAATAGACGATTGACGGGATCCAGGCCTTCTTCCTTACGCCCAGACTGGCTGCGCTCCACAAACACGGTGCAACCATCGGCCTTGGCAATTTCAAGCAGTACGGGCCACCAAATCTCGCGCAGGGCTTCTAACCCCGCCGTGCCCACCTGGAGCACCAGCGCCTGGGCATAGCGATCGATCACCAGGCCCGGTAGGAAATCGCCCTCGCCAAAGACCC
>JAUYES010000594.1 GCA_030691225.1 Holophaga sp.
CCAGATGCCCAAGGGCTTTCGCAAATCGTTGTATCTCAAGGATGAAGATATTCGCCTGTCCTTTCTCTACGGCCACTTCAGCACCCTCAGTTCCAGCGATGATGCCGAACTGGATCGGGTCGTTCGCGAGCGCCTGAATCCCATCCATGTCTCCGTGCACGCCACGGATCCCGAAGTGCGCGTAAAGCTGGTGGGCAATCCACGCGAAGGCAATATCTTGCGCAAAATCGATCGCCTGCTGGAAGGAGGCATCCATATCCACACGCAAGTGGTGCTGGTTCCAGGTTTGAACGACGGCTGGGTTTGGGAAAAAACTGTGCAAGAGCTCTGGGAGCGGCGGGCCTTCCAAACCACCGGCCCTTGGGCTGGCAAAGGCGGCGTGCTATCGCTTTCCTGCGTGCCCGTGGGGCTAACGGCCCATCGCGAACATCTGCCGCAAATCCCCGATGTGGATCCGGCCTTCGCCCAGGAATGGGTAAAACGCTGGACACCGGAAGTGCGGCGCCACAGCAAGGCCAATGACAGCGAGCCCTGGCTCTTGCTGGCCGACGAATGGTTTACCCGGGCCCACATTGAAGTTCCGGGGCGCAGTTTCTATTCCCGCAGTTGGGCTCAACTCGAAAACGGCGTGGGGCTCATCCGGCGATTCCTGGAACATTCCAAGCGCTTCTTGCGCGGCCCCAAGGCGGCAGGCTTTTCCGACCGGAAAGTGCTGCTGCTGACCGGCTCCAGTTTCGCTGCCACCTTGAATCAGACCTTGGCCGAATTAAATCGCCAAACAGGCAGCCACCTACGAGCCCTGGCGGTGCAGAACTTCACCTTCGGCACCACCGTTACCGTGGCCGGGCTGCTCTGCGGCAAAGACCTGCTCTACACAGCCCACGCCGACCGCGAAGCCCATGGCGGCGATCCAAAATGGGTGGATGCCGTGGTCATTCCCAGCGCCTCGTTGCGCACCCATATGGGCCCCACCGATCAGTACACCCTGGCCAATGCCGATGAGGTTCACCCCGAGACGATGTTTCTCGATGACATGACCCTAGGCCAACTGCAGGAACAACTCGGCGTCCCCGTGGTACCCAGCGGCGAAAACCTAGCTCATCTGCTCGATCACCTCAAGACCGCCGAGCGCGCGGATAAGGCCTGGCATCTAGCGGGGATGACCCAGCCGCAGGGGGCGTATTTGCCGTAAAAATTTTACTTACTCAAAAAGCAAAGGCCCCGATAACCGGGGCCATTGCTTTGATCGAGGAAGCTTAGAAGGAGATCTTAGCTCCGACCTGAACCTGACGAGCATCACCTGCCACGGAAAGACTACTGTAGGTTAGCGGCGCTGCATCTGTGCCTGCGGAATTCACCCGCTGGAAGAGATAGGTGTCATGGCGATTCAAGAGATTGAAGACTTCGGCAGAAACGGCGAGCCGGACACGATTGTAGATCTTGAAATCGCGGCTGAGTTTCAAGTCGATGGTCGTTATGGAAGTCCGACGCTGGCTATTGCGGCCCGTATCAACGCCACCCACGAACAGGCGGTCGTTATTGACTCGATCACCATTCATGTCCTTACCATAGACCAGCGAATAGGGAGTACCACTGGAATACCGGAAGGAAATGCCGGTCTGAATGCCAGTCCAACGTTTCTCAAGATAGCTGAAAGCGCCGGTTAGGACATTGCGGCGATCGCGGTCGCTGTAGCCCCAGTCATCCTCAAGGCGCTGAGTGTTCTGCTGAGAATAGCCTGAGAAATTGCGTTCGTTGGAATCATTGTCCTTGTCGATGGAATAGGTGTAGAAGACCTGGGCATAGAATGGGCTGCCGTCCTTCTGGAACTTCGCGCTGGCTGTGTAGGCATGATAGAGGCCCTCACCATCGGAGACATAAAGGCCCATGCGCTGATAGGCCTGGTTCGGGCGATTCTGTCCGGCAGAGCCCACGGCGGGCACAAAAGACCAGCGGTTATTGGCAGCAAGAACCGCCGGAGCAAGGTTGATATCGGTCAAACGCTCGAGTTGTGAACTCTTCGCGTAGGCGGCGGATAAGCCAAACACCCAACCGAAATCGAACCCACGCTCCACCTGGATGTTCACCCGGTCAGTGCGAGGATTTTTAAAATTCGGGCTGAAGGAGAAGATTTCGGATTTCGGGATGGTTGATCCCGTGGGAAGGCTGGAAAAACTATAGGGGTTATTAGCATCCCAAGTCGCGCCACGAACCAGGGATCCTGTGGGAGCAGAGAAATCAATCGCAGCCATCCGGGCGCCATTCAGGGTGTAGACCTGATAAAGGAACACGGAGGGAGTCGTGCTGACATAACGACCAGCGCTTCCCCGAACCACCGTGGCGCGATCAAAGGAAGGAGTCCAAGTGAAACTCAGGCGGGGGCTAAATTGTGTATCCGAGGGCAGCTTGGCTGTTACCGGCGCAATACCTGTAACCGGATCGACGCTGCTGAAGTTGGCAATGGCAAAATCGGGATGGGTCTGGCGATCCCACCGAACGCCTAAACCAACCTTCAGATCGCTGCCGATCCGAAAATCACTCTGCACATAGACCGCGATCTGGTCTTCGGAGGCATCAAATTTTCCGGCTTCCCAACCACTTACCCCAGGAATCAAGCTGAATCGCTGCGTGTAGCGGAACCAATTCCCCGCACGGAAATTATTGAGGGCGCTCACCGCGGTAGTACCCGAGCCTGTGTCCTGGAAGGTGTAGGCACCCTGCCAAGCCGCCGAGAAGGTTTCACTCACATTGATTCGGTTAAAATCGATGCCAGCCTTGACTTGGAAAACAGGGGTCACGTAGGACAGCGATTCCGTGAACTGAATGCGTTTGGTCTCGTATTCGCGGGGGTACTGGTTCGCACCGTAAATAGCCACGTTATTGACAGCGACCTGAGGGATGTTCGCGCGGGTCTTGCGCGGCATTTCATTCTTGCCATAGTTGAAACGAACTTCATTCAGAAGATTGGAGCTGATAAGCCAATTCCATTGACCGACCAAGCTGAGCGTCTTGATGTCATCAGAAATACTGTTTTCGTAGGTATTTAAAAAGCCACCACCGGCAGTGTAGGCATCCCCCTTGAAGTCAGATCGATTAATGCGGAACTGAACCTGGTGGTCGTTGTTTACGTTCCAGTCGAAACGGGCGAAAAAGGTGTCGGAATTGGCCTTCGGATTGTAGTTCCCCCCACGAGACAGCAGAGCCGCGTCATTAGCCTGGCCCGGCAGGGAGGCGTTCAACAGAACGGGATTCGATCCGCCAAAGACAAAATTAACGGGATCGGTCTTTCGCTGGCCATCGTAGGTCACGAAGTAGAACAACTTATCCTTGATGATGGGACCGCCAAGGGAGAACCCGAACTGATCCTGTTTGAAATCACCGACCTTGTTGGAATCTGGAACGCCGTTCAGGTTCGCCTGACGGGCGACTAAGCTCTGGGGACGCTTGTAGAAGAAGACGCTCCCGGAAAGGTCATTGCTGCCGTTCTTCGTAATGGCGTTGACGTAACCACCACCCATGCGGCCGAATTCGGCACTGGCTCCATCCGTGACAACTTGATATTCGCGGATGGCCTCGATCGAAACTGTAAAGGGTGTCTTACCTTCAGCCGCGCCCATGGCGCCCCCGAAGAAAGGCTCATTGGTGTCGCCGCCATCAATGTTGATGGAGGTATTGATGCCACGCTGCCCGCCGATGGCAAGGTTACCGCGGTCAGCTACCGTAACCTGGGGTGTCAGAGTTGCCAGGGAGGTAAAACTGCGGTTGAGAATCGGGAGGTTCGCAAGGGCATCCGGGCTCACAAAGGTTGCCGTGCTTGCACGCTCTCCATCCACTTGCTGGGAAGTCGCCACAACTTCGACAGTTACTCCAGAGACGGAAGCCAGGCGGATATTAAGCGGCGCGGCATCGCCAAGATTCAGGTTCACCTTCAAGCCTGATGCAGATTGGAAGCCATCCTTGGTGACGGTGATGGTGTATGGACCCACCGGAAGGATGGAGGCGAGATATCGCCCCTTCACATCGGTACGTACCGTACGGGTAAACCCGGTTTCAGTGTTTCGGACTGCGACGGTGGCACCCTCGATGGCTACGCCATCTTTAGTCATGATCGAACCCGAAAGTTGGGCCGACACCCCCTGGGCGAGCATCGGCACCGCCGAGGCTACGATGAGCGGTAATAAACGAGAGAAGCGTAAACCAGCCAGAGCCATGAATTCTCCTGAGGTGAGGTTAGAAAAACATCCAAAACGAGGTGAGTTTGGTTCGGAATCGCGAGTTGTCCCTGGGGGACGCCACGGAAGCCAGAGTAGCGGGCCAGATTGGCACCACATCGCGACAAGGCCAAGTGCCCTTTTTGGGGCCTTTTTTCAACAATCTAATGTCATACGGTTCTAAGACTCAAAAGGGTTTAATCTTCGCCAGAAAAATTTGTAATATTTCACATATCTCATCAAAATAATCAAGAATTCTTGAAAAAACCAAGACTATCGGTGCCGCGAAACAGGCCTCAGAGATTCATCTGATCCAATTTGTCGGGGCGGTCACGCCAGCCTTCTTCGACTTTGATGTGCAAATCCAATCGCACCGGGCGTTGCAGCAGTTTTTTCAATTCGCGCTGGGCACTCTGGCGAATGTCTTTGATCATCGCGCCACCGGAACCCAGCAAGATCTTGCGGTGATTATCGCGGTCCACGATGATCTCAACCTCAAGGTAGGCGCCATCCTCCGCGAGATCCTCGGGGAAGTCATCGTGCCCCGTTTCGATCCACCGGCGAATGACCACGGCCACACCGTGAGGCACTTCTTCGCGGGTTTTGCGCAGCACCTTCTCCCGGATGAACTCCGTGGCCATGGCGCGTTCCGTTTGGTCCGTGAAGGTTTCGGCATCATGAACCCATTCGCCTTCTGGAGCATCGCGTTCGAGAATCGCCCAAAGCGGTTCCAGATTCTGGCCCATCTTGGCGCCCACGGGAATGATCTCGCGGTATTCCATCAGATCTTTGTATTCAACAATCTTGGTGAGCAGACGGCCCTTTGAGAGCAGGTCGATCTTGTTCAGAACGAGATACACCGGCTGGGTGGCGGTCTTCAAGCGCTTGGCTAATTCCTTTTCGCCGTGACCAAGAAAGCCATCCGCATCCACCACCCAAAGTAGGATGTCAGCCTCGGAGAGCGCCATTTCCACATGATGCAACATGCGTTGGTTGAGCGCGTGTTGGGGCTGGTGGATGCCGGGCGTGTCCATGAACGCGAACTGCGAGGAGCCTCGATTCACAACGCCCAAGATCTTGCTGCGGGTGGTCTGGGGTGTCTGGCTGACCGCCGCGAGCTTTTCTCCAACAAGCGCATTGAGCAGGGTGGATTTGCCCGAATTGGGAATGCCAACGATGGCGATGGTAGCGAAATGCCTTGCTTCAGCCACGATGGGCCCCCCGGGGTGATTCTCGGATGAAGCGAATAAGGTAGGCGACTTCTGCAATCTGGCCCAGTTCGTCTTCGACCCGCTGAAGTGCTTCGTCCTTCAGTAGGCCACTTTGATACAGGATGCGGTGAGCCTTGGTCAGGCCGTCCACCACCTCGGCGGGGAAGCCCTTCCGGCGCAGGCCGATGGCGTTCACGCCATAACTCTTGGTCTCGCGCGCGCCGACGGTCTTCATGAAGGGTAGG
>JAUYES010000599.1 GCA_030691225.1 Holophaga sp.
TATCCTTTTCGTCTGTAAATCCGCTGGTAATGCCATTGCACACGCCACCGGGGGCGTTGGGATCTTCAGGCAGATACACGGGATTGTTGCGCCCGCGTCCTTGCAGCATGCACAGGTCGTAGGGGTTGCAGCCCAGAATCCAATCCACCTGGCGCTGAGCGTGGACCCGCAGGGCTGGCGCCATATCGGGCAGCAGCGGCGCGGCTAGGTTGGCGGCAGTGGCCAAGCTGGCGAGGCGAGCATTCTCGCCCTGCCACCAGTAGCCGCTCTCGTTCTTGTGGGGAAGGAAGAAGGCGCTGCGCGGCGCGCCGCCCAAATCCTGCACCAGTTGCCGGGCAAGGCCGAAGGGATTGGCCACTTCGCGCACAATGGCCAGCTCGAATTGGAAATAATTCCGCACGCAGGCCAGCACGTTCGTCTGGAGGGCCGTGTCCGTTTCAAGGGCGTGATAGCGCAAGAGTGCCACCACTGGCAACCCGGCCTCGGCTCCATGGAAGTAGGGGCGAGTCCCCGCTTCCACCCGGAAATGGCCGCGCCAGGGGCCATCCTGGACTTGATGCCCCAGGAGATTCCCAGCGCGACGCCGGGCAGCGTCGAGGTAGGGGCGTTTCCCAGTGGCTGCAAAAAGCTCGGTGGCAGCGAGGAGGGCCGTGTAGTCATCGAGCAGATTTTCACGGCCGTTATCAACGTATTTCAGGTTATGAACTTCGAGGTGGGCGAACCCTTTCTCCGCCGCCGCAAGGTAACGGGCAGACGGAAAGGCCCCGTCCTCCTTTTGGCGCGCCGCCCGAGCCAAGGCCGCGATGGCGAGTCCCCCACCTTCCCGGTAGGCAGCCTGGTAGTCCGCAAACTTGTGACCATCCTGAGTCTTGTAGGCACAGATGGTGCGCTTGGCAAGATCCTTGGACCAAACGTCGAATACCGTGGTGTAGAAATAGCCCTCGGGGTCCTGCATGCGCACGAGCCAATCCGCACCATGAAGAGCCTCTTCCCGGAACCGAGGTGCGAGCGCCGCCAGTGCACCCTGGGGCACTTTGGCCGTGCGCTCCGCGCATTCAAGAAGGGCCCACACCGTCATGGGAGCCTGCTGAGGCGACATGTAATTGGCATAGCCTAGGTGACTGAGGTATTTGCTCACGTCGCCGCTGGCATCGTACCAGCCACCACTCACATCCACCGTACCCTTGCGTTCCCCCGTGAAGGTCATGGCACGATCCGCGCGATCCACTTTCCCCGAACTGCGCTGACCTTTAAAGAAATAGAGGATATCGGAGAGCAGAGTCTCTGAGAGAAGGCTCTTCTTTACCTCAAAGGGCTGCCCTTCCAGATTTCCTTCGGGAAGCTGCACGCGCAAACGGTAGGTGCCTTCCTGATTCAGCCCCGCCACTTCCGCCCGAAGAAAGGGCCCCTTGTGCCAGCGGTCCACCTTCTCTGGAGCCTGAAAGACCCCCTTCCCCACCACCTTGCCATTGCTATCGAGAATGTCGTAGGTGGGAGTCCCTTTCACCCGGGGAGCTTCGAGCAGGAAGACCT
>JAUYES010000602.1 GCA_030691225.1 Holophaga sp.
GGGTCTGGGTGATCTGGGATCGGATGGCATGGGCATTCCTGTGGGGAAGGTGAGTCTGTACGTGGCTGCGGGCGGCCTCCATCCCCATGTGTGCCTGCCGGTATGTCTGGACGTAGGTACCAACAATCAAAGGCTTCTCGACGATCCTGCCTATCTGGGTTACCGCCATCCCCGCCTGCGCGGAGAAGCCTACGAAAAACTGGTGGAGACCTTCGTGCTGGCCGTGAAGCGCCGCTTCCCTGATGCCTTGTTGCAGTGGGAGGACTTTGGGAAATCCACCGCCTTCAAGAACCTGGAGCGCTACCGCGATCGGATTCTTTCGTTCAACGACGATATTCAGGGCACCGGCAGCACCGCCCTGGCTGCTCTCATGACGGCGATGCGCATCAAGCAGAGCCGCTTCCAGGACGAGCGGTATCTCATCGTGGGCATGGGCCAAGCGGGCACCGGTATCTCCATGAATATCCTGGCAGCCCTGGCCGAAGAAGGGCTTTCTCCAGAGGAAGCCCGCGCAAGGATCTTCGCCATCGATATGCAAGGGCTCCTTGTGGATGACGATCCCACCTTGGAGTCGCCCCAGCGCCCCATGGCCCAGCGGCGCGCAGCCCTGGCGCACTGGAAGCTGGAATCAGAAAACACAATTTCCATTTTGGATGTGATCCGAAACGCCCGACCCACGGTGCTCATTGGCGTCACCGCGCAACCCGGACTCTTCAGTGAGGCCATTCTCCAGGAAGTGGCCAAGTCCACGGAACGCCCCATTGTCTTCGCCCTATCCAACCCCACCTCCAAATGTGAGGCGACCCCCGAGCAGGTGTGGAAGGCCACCGACGGTAACGGGCTCGTGGCCACTGGCAGCCCCTTTCCTTCCTTGGAGTGGAAGGGCCGGACTCTCCGGCCTTCCCAGTGCAACAACATGTACATCTTTCCCGGCGTGGGACTAGGCGCCCTGGTAGCCAAGGCCTCGAAGGTCACCGATAGCATGTTGATGGCCGCCAGCCGTGCCATCAGCGCCATGGTAACTCCCGAGCAGGAAGCCATGGGTCTTCTACTTCCGGCCATGGAAGACATTCGAAAGGCCTCTGCTGCGGTGGCCTTAGCTGTAGCCAAACAGGCCCGTGAAGAAGGCCTGGGACGGCTCCTCAGTGACGAACAACTGGAGCAGATGATCACCAAGGCCCAATGGAACCCGCATTTCACGCCATTTAGGGCGGGGTGACCCTCGCCTCGTTGGGGTTCATGCGGAGTTGCCATTAAAGAAGCAAATACGCAAACCTGCCCCATTGGTTTTTGGTGATGCCGAGGCCCCGCTAGAAGCGCGTTCCAAACTTCACCCACAACTTGTCGGCTAGCTTCCAGTAGGCGTCCACGGCCTTTTCCGCTTCGCTCACGCTGTAGTTCGTCAGGAAGGCCTGGGCCTTCTTCGGATCTTCCTTGTGGAGACGCAGGGCCTCGGCTTCGACCTTGTCTTGCTCAGCTAGAAGGCGGCCTTCGAAGCCGTTTCGGACTTCTTGGATGTCCTTGACCATCTCTTGCCATCGGAAGTGGGCCAGTTTGCTGGGGGTGCGGAAGGCCCACCAGGCGCAGGTTCGGCTGTACTCGCGGCGCCCATCCACCTCGTAGCTGGCGGGCACGCGCGTGATACCGGCGTAGAAGGGCTGGAAGGTTGATGTGGTGGCGTTGTCGTAGGCCAGCCACACCACGCCCCCGATGGCGTCCGGTAGCTCGGCGCGGCTCTGGGTGATCTGAACGTAGGTGGCCTGGGGCACGCCGATGGTGCGCTCGCGCTTGATATTCAGCGCCGCCTTGAGATCAGCGGGGGCGAAGGGGTTGGCGATGGGGCTCTTTTCCCATACGCCCTTGTTCTCGCGCAGGATGCCAGCGGTCTGGTCGAAGGCCGTGCCGTCGTAGGCGTCCCGGAAGATGGCCATGACATCTTTGAGCGTCACGGGTTTATCGGGCTTTACGCTGAAGGGAAAGTTCTCGGCATTGGGATCCAACTTAAGGCTGGGAGCCAACAGACTGAGGGCGCGCCATTCGCGGCGGCGGCTGCCCAGGCCGTTGCGGTTGGCATAGGCGTACGCGAAGTCGAAGGTTTCACCCTCTTTCCACCAGCCCATTTCCTTGGCGAGCGAGAACACGTTATCGCTCGCCAGGTAATTGTCCTTGTCCTTCAGGTTCAAGCCTCTCAGGCGACTGGCGTTGGCGCTCACGCTCACGTGGCCCTCGGGCACGCGTTGGGCGGCCCACACGGCCCCGAGCCGATCCTTGCCGGGACCGTAGATCTCGAAGAGCCATACTTCTTGCTTGTCCGCGAAGGTGAAACTCTCCCCGGCATCGTTGTAGCCGTACTGCTTCGTCAGCTCGTCGATGATGCGAATGGCTTCGCGAGCCGTTTTAGCGCGCTCCAGGGCCAGGCGAAAGAGTTCTGGTGCTTCCAGAATGCCCTTGTCGCTCTTGAGCTCGCGGCGCCCACCGATGGTGGTCTCTCCAATGGCCAACTGATGCTCGTTCATGATCGGGTAGGCGGCATTGAGGTAGCCGTAGGTTTCCCGAACCTGGGCGATCTCACCGAAGACCTTGGCTTCGGGATCCTTGGGGCCCCGGGTGTC
>JAUYES010000607.1 GCA_030691225.1 Holophaga sp.
CGTTTTTCTGCACGAGGTTGGCCATGTCTGCAAATTGGAAGATCACGAGGGGGCGGCTCCGAAAGGCTTTGAAGACGCAGCTCGGGAATGCCTGATGTTCCTACAGGGAGGGCTGGGGCAAATGAACCAGGGGTGGGGTCGCAAACGAACCCTGGTGCATACCGCCCTTGGACGTGGCGATGCGGACTTCGCCTATCCGTATCGGACCTTCTGCTCGACGGTCAAGGCCACGGGCTACCACTGTTCCCGCAGCCTGGATGTAAAGGATGAGTGAGCGCAGGTAGCCCTTGGCTATTCGTATTCGATCGTTGCCGGGGGCTTGCTGGTGATATCGAATACCACCCGATTGATGCCCTTGACCTCGTTCACGATGCGCTGGGCGCAGGTTTCCAGGAGTTCGTGGGGCAGGCGGGCCCAATCGGCGGTCATGAAGTCTTCGCTCGTCACTGCCCGCAAGGCGCACATGTTTTCGTAGGTGCGCTCGTCGCCCATGATGCCCACGGTCTGCACCGGCAATAGCACCGCAAAACATTGGCTGGTGAGCTTGTACCAACCGCTGCGTTTCAGCTCTTCGATGAAGATGGCGTCGGCTTCCTGGAGGATCTTCACCCGCTCCGGCGTGATGGGTCCGGGAATGCGCACGGCCAAGCCAGGGCCGGGGAAGGGGTGGCGCCAGACCATATCCTCGGGCAGGCCCAGGGCCAGACCCGCGCGCCGCACTTCATCCTTGAAGAGTTCGCGCAGGGGTTCGACCAGCTGCATGTTCATGCGCTCGGGCAAACCGCCCACGTTGTGGTGGGATTTCACCAGCACCGCGCCGCCGATGCCGCTGGATTCAATGACATCAGGGTACAGCGTGCCCTGGCCCAAGAATTTAGCCTGAGTGGCTTTGGCTTCCTGCTCGAAGACCTCGATGAAGACCCGGCCGATGATCTTCCGCTTTTGCTCGGGATCGCTGACGCCTTTGAGTTCACTCAGAAATTCCTTGGAGGCATCCACCCACTTCACATTCAGGTCGAAGGGCGCGAAGGCTGCCTGCACCTGCTTCATCTCATCCTTACGCATGAGCCCGGTGTCGACAAAGACGCAGGTGAGTTGGCTGCCGATGGCCTTGTGCAGCAGCAGGGCCGCCACGCTGGAATCCACGCCACCAGAAAGGCCCAGCACCACGGTGCCGTTCCCCACTTGCTTGCGGATGGTTTCGATTTTCTGATCGATGAAGTGGCCTGCGTTCCAGTCCAGCTTCATGCCGCAAACGTGCAAGAAATTGAGCAGAACGGCGTTGCCATGCTGGCTGTGGGTCACCTCAGGATGGAACTGGATACCGAAGCGGCGCAGGCCGCGATGCTCCATGGCTGCCACCGGAACGCCCGGCGTGGTGGCCGTAACCGTGTAGCCCTCGGGCGCTTTTTCAACATGATCACCGTGGCTCATCCAAACGACTTGGTCCGGATCAAGCCCTTGAAAAAGCACGCTATCGGAGTCATTGACGCGAATGGTGGCCTTGCCGTACTCGCGCTTGGCGGCGCGGTGAAGCTGGCCGCCGAAATCCCGGGCCATGAGTTGCTGGCCGTAGCAAATACCCAACACGGGCACGCCCAGCTCAAAAATGGCGTGATCGATGGGGGGCGCCCCGGCCTCCAGCACTGAATTGGGCCCCCCGGAAAGGATCACGCCCTTCAGATCGGCCCCGGCAATTTCCTCGGCCGTGGCATTGGGGCCATAGACCAAACCGAATGCCCCCAGCTCGCGCAGGCGCCGGGTGATGAGCCGGGTGTACTGGCTGCCGTAGTCGAGGATGGCGATGCGTTCATGGTGCATAGAAGGCTCCGGGCGATCAGGAATCTTCCAGCTTAACGCAGACAGGCACATAGCCGGGGTCCACGGGAAGGTCGTTCCGTTTGAGGGCTTCTCCGGCGAGTTGATCGCACCTTTCGTTTTGCGGATGCCCCACATGCCCGCGAATCCACTCGAAAGTGACTTTGTGCTTCGCGCATGCGTCCAGAAGCCGGGCCCAGAGGTCCGCGTTCTTGGCCTTCTCATCCGGGGTTCGCATCCAGCCGTTGCGCTTCCACTTGCGTGCCCAGCCCTTGGTAATGCCATCGACCAGGTATTTGGAATCACTGTAGACGGTCACCACACTCCCGGGCTTTCGAAGGGCCTCCAACCCCGCGATGGCCGCAAAAATCTCCGCACGGTTGTTGGTAGTCTCCCGGAAACCCCCAGAGATTTCCTTCAGACGGCCTTCAGCGGAGAGGATCACGCCGTACCCTCCTCGGCCTGGGTTTGGCGAGCAGCCGCCATCCGTGAAGATGGATATGACGGAATGTTCAATCGAACCTGGAGACGGAACTTCGAGGGCTGGCTTCTTGTCGCCGAGCATGGCCGCGTCATCCATCAGGGCCCCAATACTCCGTTCAACCTCCATCGGGTGGGAAACCACATCCCGCTCCTCCAACCGGAGCACCAAGAAGCCAGATTGAAGAAGATCCGCGTCCCGGCAGCGGCCATCCAGCCGTGTCTTTCGAGCGCAACGAGTGTCCCCGTCGACCTCTAGAACGACTCGATCCTCGATTAGGAAATCGGCGATCCGCCAACCGATGACCACCTGCTCACGAAAACCTAGGCCCATCCCTTCCAGGATGGTGCGGACCGCGAGGGCACCCTCGGTAGGGTGCGCACGGAATAGGTCGGCCCGGTCCTCCATCCATTGCCGAGTGATCGAATCGGTGTTTACTTCCTGGATCCGAAGCTTTTCCACCAGACACCGAGCCTCGGTCAGTGTCTTGGTCAGATGCCACCGAAGCCCCATCTCGCACACCAGAAAACGGCCATTGGAGAGATTCTCGATCCAGGCTGGATCACCAGCCGTCTTCTGCTGCGCCTTTTCGGTGCGCGGCGTGATCTTCACCCCAGTCAGGCGAAGGTAGCGTTCCAGCGCCTCGCGATCCTGGAACAGTGTTTCTGAGGCTTCCCGGTTGGGAAAGGCAATCTCAGGCTGCCGAGAGGCAGTAACCGACGCCGGGGATGCTAGCCCTTCTTCTGAAAACAGAGGGCCCAGCCCATTTTGTTCGGGGTCAGGGGCGTCATTTACGAGCTCGTGGTCCACGAAATTCCCTTGGCGGTTATTCGGCCTTCTTGAACGTTTCGTCGGTGTCCTGAAGAATCCAAGACCGCCCGTCTTTCCGATAGGTGGCGTGGCGATTTTTGGTATCGCCGATCTTCACGTTGTAGACGGCCTGGAAGGCGGGATAGTAGGCCGTGGGTCGGGCCAAACGAATCTGGTAGGTCACCTTGGCGCCATCCCGCGTGGGTTCCATGCGGGTGGAACGCACGAATTCCGCTTCTGCGGCCGGAATCTCGAAGCCCTTGGCCGAAGTCCGGAAATCCTTGGGTGCCTGGGGCAGGATCTTGAACGTGAAGCGCTCCCGGTCGCCTTCTTCCGTGCGGGTAGTGACAAACCAACCACCCTTCGTGACGACTTCCTGCAAGTGCACAAGCTTGGCATGCTCGGAACTGCCCTTCACGGCACTGGCGCTCTCCGGCACCCGCAGGGAGACCTGAACTGGATAATCCTTCTTGATATCGGATTCGGCCTCGCGTTGGCTCAACTTGGATGAACCGCAGGCCAAGGTCAGGACAAGGGCGGGGAGCAAGAGCAAGCTGCGCATGGGAACCTCGGATAGGGCTCCATCCTGCCATGAAATGACGGGGGTGGTGGGCACCTCCCCCGTCAATGAATTCAAAAGAGAAACAGCTCTGCACTATCAGGGTTCTTTCCAAAAAACGTAACATCATCAATGTTCTGGATAAATGGCCCCCGCAGCAGGGTCCAAAGCAGGCGCTCGATGCCGATGCCACCGCCGAAGGTCTCCGGGAAGGTCGCCTGTCCTTCGGCATCCCGCGTGAGCACTACGGAAAGGAAGGGGCCATAACCACCCAAGGCTTCCAGGTTCTGGATTTCACCATCGATCAGGATGGGAGCTTCAGGGATCACGCCATTATCGAGCAGTCGGGCGATGATCGTTTCGGGTAGCCATTCCCGCAAGCCGCCGCTGAGCACTTCCTTGGCGGCAGAATAGGCGCCTTCTTTCGATTGGCCTTTTGCGCACAGGTCGTAGTTGAAAATATCTCGACTGGAAAATTCGCCGATGGGCCGGCGGCTGCCATCGCGGTTCAGGTAGGGATAGATCAGGTCATAGTTTTCCCGCATGAGCCCGGCCACAAAGAAGAATTGCGAATCTGTGGCTTCGCCCATCTTGGTCTCGATATCGGACCGGCCCATGGCAGCCTCCGCTTCGGTGAGGTAGAAGACAGGGAAGGGCATATCAGGCAGCTCGATGCGCACACCCAGGGCTTCCAAGCTGTCTTCAGCGAGACGCTGCACCTTCCCAAAACCTGCGCGGACCATGCCTTCGAAGAGTGCCAAGGCTTTTCCAAAATCCTCCTGAAGGATTGCTCTCACGGCTTCGGGATGATCAAGGTATTCATCCAATTGAATACCTCGATTTCGGCGAACCTCTACATCGAGCTGACTGAAATCGATCAGATAGCGGCCACGTTGGCGGCCAAGGGGATCCGCAGGCTCTAGCCGGATATTCGGGGAATCCACGAAGATGCCTTGGAGATGGGGGTTCTGGCAGGCCAGGAACTTCGCGTAGATCATGCTGTGCGTGGTCACGTAATCCGAGCCACGGTAGGGGATTTCCGGCAGATGCTCCACGGTGTGCGCCAAGGGATCGGTCACCAGGCTGATGGAGACCCGCTCGAGGTTGAGGAGTCCAGCCTCGATGAGAAAATCCGTCATGCCACTCACCAGCGCTGTGCGAATACGGGATACATGAAAAAGTGTTTCCGAGTGCCATTTGCCGAGGTAGCGCTTGTCGATTTCACGCTTCAGGGTTGTACCATGGGAGGCCAATTCCTGCTGATAACGATTCAAGCGTTGGCCGACTAGGGAATAGGGG
>JAUYES010000612.1 GCA_030691225.1 Holophaga sp.
AATCGTTGTGATCGAGCCCATCGATCAGGAAGGAATTTTGCCGAGCGCCCGCCCCGCCAAAACTGAGCCCTGAATCCGGAGCACCGGCATTGATCGGGGTGCGTGCCGTGGTGGCAAAAGGTGTGGCAAGGCTCAAATCGGCAAAATTGCGACGGGCAATGGGCAGATTCAAAAGCTCCGCGGTCTCCAGAATGGCAGCGGGTTGAGTGCGCTGAAGTTCAAGGCTAGAAGCATCCCCGATCACCTCCACGGTGGCCCGTGCTTCCGGCACCAGCGTTGCTTCCAGTGAGTGCGTGCTCCCCACCCTCAGGGTGACGTTGCGAAATTCTCGAGCCTGGAATCCCGGTGCCTCCACCCGGAGAACGTAGCTGCCCGCCGTGAGCACTCGCACTAGGCAATGCCCATCGGCACCGCCGGTGTAGGTTCGCGAAATGCCCGCACCCTCCTGGCGAAGCTTAAGCCGAGCACCCGGTATGGGCTGGCTCCCTTCCGAGCGCACTCGCACTGATAAATCTGAAGTAGTAAGCCCCGTACTCTGGGCCGTGAGCAGAGCTGGCAATCCCGCAAGCCCGAGAAGACAGGGCACTCTTTGAAAAACAGACATGATGACTCCAAGGTCCACTTATCGGCCCGATGCTTTTCCAACATGAAATTTGTTCAAAGTTGAGTTGCTTAGACAAGGCCCGGTGGAAACCCCATGGCCAACCGCACCAGTGCAAACCGCGAGGTATAACGCCCTTCTGCGTCGCGGATGACCAGGGCTTCCGGGCACACCGGCAGGTCGGCTTCGGCCAGGAATTGGGGCGGCAGTTCCTGGGGTCGCATGCCCACAAAAAGCGCCACCCCGTAGGCTTCGCCTTCTTTAAAAAGAACATCCTGACGCTGCAGCAACAGCAGCCCTGCATCCCGATAGGCCATTGCCCCGCGCTCGATCTGATCGAGAGGAAACACGCACACAAACACTCCGCCCGGGGCCAGCAGTCTGGCAGCGGCCAGGGCGTAATCGGCGATGGTGCCCCGCACTTCCAACCGAGCGGGAATGGCCTGAGGATGCTCGGCCTCGCTGCGAGCACCTAAGGGCCAGTAGGGCGGCGAGCCCAGCACGAGATCGAAGGGAGCTTCGCCTTCGAGCAGATTGGGATCGCGCAGATCCCCTTCATGAAGGGTGTAGCGCCCCTGCACCCCGTTGAAGACCGCGCTCTTCCGAGCCAAGCGCACCGAAATGGCCTGGGCCTCAACCGTGTGCACCACCGCTCCAGGACAGCGCCACGCCGCCGCCAACCCCACGCTGCCAATGCCCGAACCCAGATCCGCAATGCGTCGGGCCGTGGGGCACCAAACACTGCCGAACCACGCCGTGAGCACATCATCCACCGAGTAGCGGTGGCCCTTGGCGTACTGAAAGATCTTCCAGTGCCCGCAAAGATAATCCAAGGTTTCATCGGCTTCAGGCTCCAAACCACCCGGCGGTCGAGGGCCAGGGCGCGTCCAGCCTCGGAAGGTGGTGTCGGTCATGGGCAAGCTCCTGGACCCATTATGCGGATACCCAAAGGTTGATAGATCTTCGAATTGACTCTTAAGACGACCGGTCATATTGTTCCAACTATGGTTGCAACGCCCCGAGGACAAGACACCCGCACTCGCCTGCTCGAAGCCGGACTCGCCTGCTTTTCGGCGCGGGGCTTTCACGGGACGGGCATTCAGGAAATCGTGGCGGTGGCTGGGGTGCCGAAAGGATCCTTCTACAACCATTACCCCAGCAAGGAAGATTTCGGCGCAGCCATCATTCGCCACTACGGAGAGGCCTTCCTCCAACGTTGGAACGCGAGCCTGGCTTCGGTGCCGGACCAATCGCCTTTGACCGCGCTGCGCCACAGCTATGACCAACTGGTGGCCGCCCATGATTGCTGTCAACCGCGCATCGGTTGTTTGGTGGGGAATCTGGCGGCGGAAATCAGTGGCTCCAGCCCGGCCTGCCAGGAGGCCAT
>JAUYES010000615.1 GCA_030691225.1 Holophaga sp.
AGCATGATCATCGTGCCCGTGAGCCTCGGAAGGAACCGTGTGGCCATAAGGATCATGGCCACCTCCGCGGTATTCTCCGCCAAAGGTCATCACCATCAAACGAACCATGTAAAAGGCGGTCATGAAAGCGCCTGCCATGCCCATGATCCAAGCCACCAAATTGAGGACCGGTCCGTTGTACTGCCCATGCCGGTACCACCCATCGAAGACCTTCCACAGGATTTCATCCTTGGAGAAGAATCCAGAGAAGGGGAAGATCCCCGCAATGGCAATGGTCGCGATAAGCATGGATGCATAGGTCCAAGGCAGCTTGGACTTCAAGCCACCCATGTTGCGCATGTCCTGTTCGTGATGGCAGGCCATGATCACGGAGCCCGCACCCAGGAAGAGCGCAGCCTTGAAAAAGGCGTGGGTGAAGACGTGGAACATACCTGCGGAGTAGGCTCCGGCGCCCATGCCCATGAACATGAAACCAAGCTGGGAGACGGTGGAGTAGGCCAAAACCTTTTTGATGTCGTACTGCGCCAACCCCATGGTCGCCGCGACCAGCGCCGTGAGGGCACCGATGAAGAGCACGAAACCTAGTGCCACCGGCGCATTGGCGTAGACAAAATTGAGCCGCGTGATCATGTAGAGGCCCGAGGTCACCATGGTGGCCGCGTGGATGAGAGCACTAACTGGCGTGGGGCCCGCCATGGCATCTGGCAACCACACGTAGAGCGGAATCTGAGCGCTCTTGCCGCAAGCGCCCACGAACAGGGCGATGCCAGCGAGGTTAAACCACCAGGTGGGACTATGGGTCAGACCGAAAATGGTCAATTCCGGGCGAGCCATGATCGAACGAGTCATGCCCATGAGCGTGTCGAAATCCACACTGCCGAAGATCTGGAAGAGCAGGAAGAAGCCCAGCATGAAACCAAAATCGCCGATGCGATTGGTAACAAAGGCTTTTTTCCCTGCAACGGCGGCAAATTCCTTATCGAAGTAGAAACCGATAAGCAAGTAGGAGCAAAGACCCACACCCTCCCATCCCAGGAACATCATCAGGATATTGGCGCCTAGCACGAGATTCAGCATGGAGAAGACAAAGAGATTCAGGTAGGCCATGAAACGGTAGTACCGGCCATCCTTGCGCTCCTCAGCCATATAGCCGGTGCTAAACACATGGATCAGGAAGCCCACACCCGTCACCAACAAGGCCATTGCCCCGGAGAGTGGGTCGAACTTGTAGGCCCATTCCACCGTATTGCGGGCGACGCCATCCATGACTCGGGCACCGCCCAGATCGATCCAGGTCCAGAGGCTCTGGGTGATCGACCGATTCTCGGGCGCCTGCCCGAGCAGCGTCACGAAGTAGGCAATCGAAAGGATGAAGGCAATGCCCACTGATCCCAGAGCGATGAGATCCACCAACTTGTTGCTGGGAGAAGGACGCCCGGTGGCCTTACAGAAAAGACCATAGGCACCATTCAACAAGGCGCCAAAGAGTGGAAGGAAGGGAATTAGCCATAGCACCGAGGCGTGAACCGGGGTGCTCAGGGCCGCGCTAGCTGCGTGTTCCATTAGCATTGTTTCAGCCCTTCAGCAGATTGATCTCGTCAACGGAGATGCTGTTCTTCTTGCGATAAAGCGCGACCACAATCGCCAACCCAACAGCCACTTCGGCCGCCGCGAGGCCCATCACCATCAGCGCAAAGGCCTGTCCAGCCACTGTGCCGCTATGCCTTGCGAAGGCGATGAGGTTCAGATTGGCGGCATTAAGCATGAGTTCCGCGCACATGAGAATGATCAGCACGTTGCGGCGAATCAGCACCCCGGCGACACCGATGGAAAAGAGCAGGAAGGAAATGAGCAAGACCAGATTCATGGATGGCATGTCAAACCCTCTCCGTCTTAGCTAGAACAACGGCACCAACCAACGCCACGAGAAGAATCACGGACAGAATCTCGAAGGGAAGGAGATACTCCGCGAAAAGGCCGCGACTCAGCATCTGAGCGTTGCCGAGCTTTTCTCCCTGGGTCACCAGGCCGGGCGCCAGAGTAAGAGCCTCCTGAGCGCTCGTTCCGAAAATCGTTTTCCAGAAGACACCCACAAAGCCAACCACGCCGGCCCCCGCGAGCACCAGCGCAAAGGGCGTCTGGCGCTGGAAGACTCCCTTTTCCTTGGCCTTGCTGAGTTCCACCAGCATCACCACGAAGAGGAAGAGCACCACGATGCCACCGGCGTATACCAGAAGCTGCGCGACGCCCATGAACTCAGCCCCAATGCAGAGGTAGCAACCCGCCATGGCGAGCATGGCCAACAAGAAACCCATGACGCTATGCACGGCATTCTTGGCAGCCACCATGACGGCGGCACCGCCAAGAGCCATGAGGCCGAAGATCAGGAAGAGGTTTTGGCCGATCTTGAGGAGCAAATTTTCCATGATGAATCCCCGTCAATCTTTCTCGTCCGCGACCGAGTACTTGGCCACAGGCGAGATGCCGAACATGTTCTGGAATTTGCCGTCCATCGCGATCGACATATCCTCGCGGTTGTAGACAGCCAATTCGAACTGGTGGTTCAGGATGATGGAATCGAAGCCGCAACTCTCCACACAGAACTCACAGAAGATGCAGCGTTCCATCTCAAAGTCATACCGAGTGGGCAGCTTGGTCTTGCGGACTTCCTTCTTGTCCGATTCGATGGTGATGACCTGGGTGGGGCAAATTTTTTCGCAGGCCATGCAGCATACACATTTGATCTCGCCCGCCTCATCCCTTAGCAGTTGAAGCCTGCCGCGAAAGCGGGGCTGCATCTTGGCAGGCACTTCCGGATATTCAGACACCACATGAAAGGGCACTTTTCGGCGGTTTGCGCTGAAGAAAACCTTGGAGAAGTGCTTGCCCGTAATGAGCATGCCCTTGGCGATATCGAATGGAATGAGTGTCTTCAGGAATTTGTGCATCGGGTCTCCCTCAGACGGCGAAGTAGCGGACGAGCGCGGCCAACATCAGGTTGACCAGCGTCAGGGGGATGAAGTATTTCCACGCCACCGCCATTACCTGGTCGTACCGGTAGCGAGGAATCGTGCCGCGCACCCAGATGTAGACGAAGAGCAGGAGGATGATCTTCCCAACGAAGAAAATGGCGTGGGGCTCACAAAGGAACGTGACCAGTAACGCGGGGAGATGCGGCGAGAGGAAGTGGTTAAACAACCCCTGAAGCCCGAAGGGCAACAGCCACGGACCACCCAGGAAGAAGGCCGAGGCGATGGCCGCCACCACGGTCATGTTGATGTACTCGGCTAGGTAGAAGAATCCGAATTTCATGCCGGAGTATTCAGTGTGGAAGCCTGCCACGAGCTCATTTTCGGCTTCAGGCATATCGAAGGGCATACGGTTGGTTTCGGCGAAACCACAGGTGAGATAGATGAAGAAGCCGAAGAACTGAGGCACGATGCCCCAGATGGGCAAACCCACCGCCATGCTCCGGGAAAGCTCGCTGAACTGGAGGCTGCCCGACATCACCACGGGTGCCAGCAAACTCAACGTCAGCGGCACTTCGTAGCTCACAATCTGTGCGCCACTGCGCAAGCCGCCGAGCAACGGATACTTGGAATTGGAGGCCCAGCCTGCCAGCACGATGCCATAGACACCCACGCTGGCGATGCCCAGAATCCAGAGGAGGCCCACATTCACGTCGCCCACAGCGCCAGCCACCGGCAGGCCGCCAATCACCGGAACCCATTGAGGCAGTGTAAAGAGCGTGCCGGGCACGAAGCTGATCGCGGCGAAAACCACCACGGAAGCCACAAAACTGATGGCGGGGGCGATGAAGAAGACGAATTTATCCGCCTTGGTGGGGAGGATGTCCTCTTTGAGGATCATCTTCAACACATCGCCCACCAGCATGGGAATGCCGCGCCAGTAGGAGAGCATGGGGATTTTGCCCATCTTCCACATATTGCGATTCAAGAATCCCGAAAGGCCTGTAAGCGTTCCGGCAATGCGGGTGGCGCCCAGGCGCTGCTGGAGATAGCCCAGCACCTTGCGTTCCGCAAACAGCGTGAGAGGCACGATAACAAAGATGAAGACCACCACCAGGATGGCCTGGAGAATGGCGATCAGCACAGACTGAGTAAGGGTCGGGGTCGGCATGGATCAGCCCTCTAACGGTCGATTTCGCCCAGCACGATATCCAGGGTCCCGATGGCCGCGACGATATCGGCAAGCAGGCTCCCTTCCACCATCTTGGGCAGGGACTGAAGGTTGATGAAGCCCGGGGCGCGGACATGGAAACGATACGGATTGGGATTGCCCTTTTCGCCTACCAGGTAATAGCCGATCTCTCCCTTGGGAGCTTCGGTGGCGTGGTAGACCTCATTGACTTCGGCCTTAAGAATCTTGGGGACCTTAGCCATCACGGGGCCTTCGGGCATACCATCCATGCACTGCTGGATGATGCGAGCGCTCTGGCGCATTTCCGCAAGGCGCACCAAATACCGAGCGTAGGTGTCGGCCTCAGTGCGAGTGGGAATTTCAAAATCCATTTCCGCGTAGGCAGCATAGGGAAAAGCCTTGCGGATGTCGTAGGGCACACCCGCTGCGCGGAGCATGGGGCCAGTGACCCCCAGCGCGATGGCGTCTTCTGCGTTCAGCTTGGCGACGCCCACCGTTCGCTTTTTCCAGATGCGATTTTCGGAAAGCAGGTTTTCGTATTCCTCGAGACAGGCCGGGAACTTGGCCAAAAACTTTTGAACCATTTTCTCGAAGCCGGGAGGCAAATCTTCGCGCAATCCACCGATGCGCAAGGCCGTGGTGGTGAGACGACTGCCGCAAAAGGCTTCATTGATATCCAGGATGTCTTCGCGCTCTCGGAAGGTGTAGAGAAAGACCGTCATGGCGCCGATATCAAGCGCATGGGTCGCCAACCAAACCAGATGGCTTGCCAGACGATTGAACTCATTGAGCATCGTGCGGATGTACTGAGCGCGGCGCGGAACCGTGATGCCAAAGAGCTTTTCGTTGGCCTCGGCCCAACCCAGGTTATTGGCGATGGCCGAGCAGTAGTCCATGCGATCGGTCCAGATCTGGCCTTGGAAGTAGGTCTTGTTCTCGCAGATCTTTTCCACGCCGCGATGCAGATAGCCAATCATGGGGCGGCAATGCTTGATGGTTTCACCATCGAGCCGCAATTTGACTCGGAGCACGCCATGGGTGGATGGATGCTGCGGGCCTAGGTTGATTTCCATTTCCTCATTCTTGAACATCGATCACTCCGCCTTGGGGCGCTTGAGGTTGATGCCGAGCTGGCCCGCTTTTTCCATGGCGATGCGATTGAGCATGCCACCGCGGTCTTCACGGAAATCGATATCCCGTTGGCCCCATCCCACGACGGGGTAATCCTTGCGAAGGGCATGCCCCTCCCAATCCTCGGGGCAAAGAATTCGAACCATATCGGGGTGATTCGCAAACCGAATCCCGAGCATGTCCCAGATTTCCCGCTCCATCCAGTTAGCCGAAGGGTAGACCTGGGTGGCACTTTCGGGCTCGAAACCCTCGGGCACCAGAATGCGCAGCCGAAGCCGCTTCTTCCGGGAAATGCTGGTGAGGTGGTA
This sequence comes from Holophaga sp., assembly GCA_030691225.1. Classification (GTDB taxonomy): domain Bacteria; phylum Acidobacteriota; class Holophagae; order Holophagales; family Holophagaceae; genus JAYREN01. The sequence continues at coordinate 5,601 of JAUYES010000615.1, forward strand.
GACAACACTGAACGCAAAGCCTG
>JAUYES010000633.1 GCA_030691225.1 Holophaga sp.
TGGACTCGCCGGTTATGGGAGACTGGTCCACCGCGGAAATGCCGGAGCGCACGATCCCGTCCAAAGGAATGCGGTCACCGGGGCGCACGAGGACCAACGCCCCAAGCGGCACGTCCTCCACGCGGGTCTCGATTGGGGTCGGGGAAGAAGGCGAAAGCACAAGCGCCTTGTCCGGGGCCAGGCTCATGAGGGCCTGGATGGCGTTGCTGGCTCGCGCCACGCTCCAGGACTCCAACTGATTCGCCAAGGCGAAGAGAAAGGCCACCGAGGCCCCCTCGGAGAACTCTCCGATGGCCATTGCTCCGGCCACCGCCAGCACCATGAGCAGGTTCATGTCCGGGCGCAGAGACCGAAGGGAATGGACGGCCTTGGGGAGCACGTGCCAGACCCCGCCCAGCGACGCCAGTATCCAGAGCAGCTTGGCTGCCACAGGGGCAGTTCCGCTCTCCTTGAACGCGGCCAGGAAAGAGCCATGCTCGGCCATCATGAACAGCATCCCGGAGGCCCAGAGCACGCCGCTCACGGCGCAGAGCACCTCGCGGCCCCGGCGTTCCCAGAAGCTATTTGGGGAGGTGGAGCAGCCTCCGCCACAGCAGGCGCAGCCCGCCAGGGCGGCCTCGAAGCGCTCAGCCTTCATGCCCGTCCGGGTGACGGCCTCGATGATTGTTTCCGGGCTTATGTTCAAGCCAGAAAGATCGACGTGCAGTTTACGTTGCAGCAGGTCGAAGGTGAGCCGAGATTCCTGCCCCACCAGGGGGGTGAGCGCGCGCGTGAGCACGGCCACCTCTTCGGAGCAGTCCATTTCCCTGATGATAAACGTTGTTACGGCCATGTGGTGCTCCAGTATTTTTATCAGCGAAGTGCGAACAAGGGGACTACGTATGAACATGTACTCATGTTTTCACGTGTCGGCGTGGATGTCAATTACGCACGACTGGGCATGTGTCAACCCACGAAGTCTCCGTGTTGGGCGGGGCAACGGGCCACAACTCTTGCTGATTGTCATATTGAAGCATTTCCTGTTTTCATAGCAATTCAATTCGCTGCTCGCGCCGGGACAAGGAGGCTGTCCACAACTCGGTCTGCGGGGATTTTGTCGTCCAGGGAGACCACGTCGAAACGCACGTCAACTTCACGTTTTGCCTGGGCTTGTTTCTGTCGTTTCGGGATGTTCTCCAGCCGGAGGACATGCACGGCCTTGCCCTGGACATAGGGCCGCAGCCACGCCGTGAATCCGCCAGCGGCCATTTTCCCGCCGTGGCCCGGCCCCGGCCCACCTCCCAGGAGCACGTCGAAAGGTTGTGCGGAACCGCTGAAATGCCCCAGGAAGGCCTGCTCCGCCGACATGCCCCAAGGGCTGATGCCGATGACCACGTCGACTTCGCCCCGAAGGTGGAAGCCCTCGGTGACAACCTCTCTGGCCTGTTGCTCCGTGGGAAGTCCGCCCGCGCCGGTGGGCATGGGGAAGCGCACAAAGGCTATGCGCAGGCCGTCCCGGACCAGGATCTCGCCCTTGGCCTGCATCGGAGCCGTTGTCCAGCGGGCCAGGCCCTTGGGTGCGGAATCACCCACCAGGGCCAGGTCTGCCGGAGTGAGCAGCATGGCGTCATAGCGCATGGCCGCATGCGCCCTGGCCACCGCCCCCGGAGCGCGCATGGCCGGGACCTTTACGCCGTCCGGCGCGGCCAACTCAAAGGGACCGGCCACGAACAGCCGCGCCACGCCCTTCTCCGCGTTTGTCCTCTTCGATTCGATGAAGCTGGCCCGCCGGGCCAGCCCGCCCATGAGCTTGCCCCCTCAGGTAGGGCAGGGGTCATACTCCCCGTTGGTGTTGGACGTGTAATAGATCTCCAGGGCCTGCCCGGAGCTGGCCGCGAGGGCTGCGCCGGGCAGGAGGGAGACCAGGGCCAGCAGGAGGACCGGCAGAAGGTGATGAAGACTGCGCATGGGAGGAACCCTCACTACTTCATGGGGGCGAGTTCTTTTTCGATTTCCGCAAGCAGCTCCTTGTCGTCCGGCTGGAGGGCCAAGGCCAGCTTGAAATGCTTTTTCGCCACATCCGGTTTCTTCAAGCCGTGCTTGTTGATCATTCCCAGATAGTAGTGGGCCGTGGCCTCCTCGGGCTTGGCCTTCAGGATGGCTTCGTACTCGGAAACAGCTTCAGGGAACCGGTTGAGTTGGGCCAGAGCGAAGCCGTGGTGGTAGCGCGCTCCAATGTTGGTGGGGTCCAGCGCCACGACCT
>JAUYES010000644.1 GCA_030691225.1 Holophaga sp.
GACACGATCCACCTGGAACCCATCGTAGGCTCGGTGGAAGCCTTCGGCCTTTTTCAGAATGGTGGTCCAGGAAAGACCGGCCTGATTGATCTCCAAGATCAGTCGTCCGAATAGCTGGGCATCATCGTTCAAGGGAAAACCATACTGGGTGTCGTGGTAAAGGCGGTGATGGGAGCCTTCCGGCTCAGCCAAGGCAAATTCGCAGTAAGTTGGCATGGGGTCGAGCTCCGAGAGTTGGATGCGTTCCAGGCAACCGCGTTTACTCCTTCTTTCCTGCCGTAAAGACAACTCCCGGATAGGCCACAAAATGGTACAGATTGGCGGGGGCAGTGGCACCCAGTCCGAGCGGTTTAACTGGTAATTCCGGGGTGTCTACTGAGTTGCCAAACGCTACCGGAAATCCCTTGATGATCGGGATTCCAAGCTCTTGAGCCGTAGTTTTGAGTAGGAGCATCCCGAAGGGAATCGAAAAGCGCCCACACCAGGGCAAGCGATAGTCATCGGGTTGCTCTGGGTTCACACAGGCCTCAAAAAACGCTTTGGTTTTCTCGCGGGTTACGATCCCTGCTAAAGGTCCTTGAAGGAGTTTGCGTTCCACTTCCATTGCCTTTGTGTAGGCCTCTACGCCACCGGCACCAAAGGGTGTGTGGTTAAAATCGGCACCGTAGTGAACACCGTCGCTGGAAATAATGACGGCGACGTCCTTCCCCAAGGCAAGGCCACGGCGCTTCATGGCGGCAGCGAGCGCCACACCCAATTCCGAGGCCATTTCGTGAAGTCGCTCGAAGGAGGCCGAAGGCAAAAGGACTGGAAGAATCTCCACGTCTGTCCGCTGATGTTTGAGCCAATAGGCGATGGCCTCCAGGCTGTGTTCGCTATCGTGACAAGCCGCATCCTGGGTGAAATCCGCCTTCGGCAGAACCTTTAGCACTTCTTCCCGCAGATCGGAAACCTTGATCTCGCCATCGGGTGAACGCCACGCGCGGTAGGGATCAAAAATCATTTGATTCTTAGCGGCGAAGCGCCGGTATTTATGAAAAACCCCAATCAGAACCACCGTTCGCGCCGTCACCAAGGGCACTATCCGCCGGTACACCCGCCCAGCAAACAGGTAATCGTCATGCGGACAAATCGCACCCACGATCTCTGCCGCAGGTACATGACCAAACGTTTCCGGTAGCGGTGGTAAATCCGAGAGTTTCCAGACCTGGGCCATTTGCTCCACACGCGACGCGAAACCCACGATATCTTGCTGCCCTCGTACCTCGGCGGTGGAAGGAATGCCCATGCCCTTGCGCACTTCCTCCAAAGAAGGAGTCGCGCTGACCCTCGCCGTTCCTTGAGCGCCAAGCGAACAGGCACAAAGCATTACGGCCAAAAGGTTCGTCTGGTAGTTCATGGAGCACCTCGGTTCGAGTCACCAATAGCCATGGGGAAGGGTTCAGGGTATACCGGGCTGTAGTTGTTTTCAGGATCCGCAACCGGGGAACGTGGAAAACTAATCAGGCTTGGAGAGACTACATGTTGCCCGCGTCTGCCGCCCTGCTGCTCATTGATTGCCAACTAGCCTGGGATGATCCCTACTGGGGCCAGCGCAACAACCCCGGCGCCGAGGGACAGATTGCCGTGCTGCTATCGGCATTTCGTCAGCAGGATCGCCCGATTATCCATGTGAAGCACAATTCCATGGACCCTCACTCACCACTGCACCCAACCGAACCCGGGAATGCCTTCAAACCTGAAGCCATGCCCGTTCCAGGTGAAATAATTTTTGAGAAACAGGTTCATGCGGCCTTCCTGGGCACGACATTGGAAGCCTATTTGCGAGACCATGCCATTGATCGCCTGGTGATTGCAGGTTTCATCACCAACTGGTGTGTCTCTAGCACCGCCCGCATGGCCAATAATCTCGGTTTCAAGGTCGTGGTGATCTACGATGCCTGCGCCACCTTCGCCTTCGAAGATCCCTTTGGCGAAATGGTTCCGGCTGAAGTGTTGCACCGTGTTGGCCTCACGGAATTGCATGGCGCCTTCGCCACAGTGATGGCCACCGAGGATCTACTGGTCATGCTTTAGGCACGGTGTACGAGGACCCGCTACCATCACAGGAACGAGACCGATAAACCGGAGCATAAACCATGAAAACACTCATTCTGGGCGGCGGTATCACAGGCCTGCTAACGGCTTGGCATCTTCATGAGCGCGGTGAATCGGTGGAAGTCTGGGAAGCCGACGCGGTCATCGGCGGGTGGGTTCAGACGCTGCCCTGGGCCACCGAGGACGGTCGTTTTGGTCGCCTAGAGAAAGGCCCCCAGGGAATCCTGGTGCGCGCCGATAGCCCCGCCGACAAGCTCTTCAAGAAACTCGGCCTGCCCCTCAAGAGCCCCGGCAAGGGCGCACGCTGGGTCGGAAAAAACGGTCGCCTGATTCCGGTCCCCGCTCACCCCGTGGGACTCGTCACCAGCGACCTCATGCGCTGGTCGACCAAGTTCCGCATGTTCCTGGAACCCTTCCAGCCCGTCCGCCCCGCCGAACCCGAGGAGGGGCTTTCGGATTTCATCGCCCGACGCGCAGGACGTGGCATGGCCGAAGAACTACTACCGCCCATGGTGGCTGGCATCTTGGCCACGCCTCCCCATCTCTTGAGCGTTGATGCCATTCCCCTGCTTCGAAAATGGGAATCCCACGGCAGCCTTTTCAATGGCGTACGCAAGAGCGGCATCAGCCATTTGATGGTGCCCGAAGGTGGCATGGGGGCCTTGCCCCTGCGCCTTGCAGAGCTCCTGCCCTGTGTGCGGGCGGGCCTTCGCGCCACCCGCCTAGAAGCCTTGCCGGATGGGCGCTGGCGAGTGCACGCCGCCGACCATAGCATCGAGGTGGACCGCGTCATCCTGGCCCTCCCCGCCTTCGAGGCCGCCGCCCTACTGGCCCCCCACGCAGCCCCCTGCGCCGAGGCCTTGGCCGCGATTCCCTATACCTCTGTAAAGCTCTGGCATAGTCGTCACGAAATTCTTCCGCCTTACCACGATGGCTTTGGCTTCCTCATCGATCCACCCTCGGGCCGCCCCTACCTCGGCACCCTGGTGCCCAGCTGGATCGATAAGGGCTGCGCACCCGAAGATCGCATGCAACTGCGGAGTTTTATTGGCGATTCCAAGCTCTGGGAAGACCCTCACCCCGAGGAAGCGAAGGATTGGGCCTGGACCGAAAAGCGTCTGAAGCACTGGCTGCCCGCTCTTTCGGCGCCATTCCAGACCCGCGAGGAAACCTGCACCAACGCCATTCCTCGCGCCGAAATGGGCCATCGGGACCGCGTCCGTACGGCACTGGCAACCTTACCGCGCAACATCGACTGGTTCTCCAATGCCCGCTTCGGCCCCGGCGTGCGCGATGTCATCGAGGGACTGGAGGATTGGGTAAAGGAATCCGTTTGAATTTTCACAAAAGGGGCTGCGCCCCTTTTGTGAAATGAA
>JAUYES010000655.1 GCA_030691225.1 Holophaga sp.
CAGCCTGGAAGGCCCTGCCCTTGCGCATCTGCTAAATCTTCCAAGGGGTAGTTCTGTCCTGGACCTGCCTTGTGGTTGGGGGCGCCTGCAACCAGCACTGGAGGAGCATGGTCTGCGTGTGATCGGTGGCGATCTCAGTGCCTTGAACCTTGAACGCCACGCGAGAGAATTTCCCGCCCCCTTGGCTCGGTTGGATTTCCGTGCGCTGCCCTTTCGCGATGCCTGCGTAGAGGGCGTGTTCTGCGCCTACACAAGCTGGGGGTATTTCGCCTCGGACGCCGAAAATTTGACCCAATTGCAGGAATTTTCGCGTGTTTTGAAACCAAAGGGCGTACTGTTGCTCGATCTCACCGGCCATGTCTTTTTAAAAAAAGCCTCGGAGCCCATCGAAAACACTTGGTTTCCAACCCGATTTGGCTACCGCGAGCGCGTTCGCTGGAGCCCCGATCAGCGCCGCATCTGGACCGACCGCATTCTGGATGGTGAACGCTTTCGGCACGACATTTGGGTCCCAACAGGAGATGAAGTGCTGAATTTTCTGGACCAGGCAGGCTTTGAATTGGATCAAGCCTGGGGGGGACTAGACGGTAGACCTTGGTACCCGGAAGCAGACCGATGGATCTACCGGGCGATCAAAAAGGGGCAATAAGATCATCAGGTTCCTGCAGAAATCGACTGAACACTAATCCTTCCCGTGGTGAATGGAATTGGATCCGGGTGATCAATTTTTCTCAGGCAATGGAATGCCCCCGGATTGCAGACCCCTTGTTACCACTAGGTAGGCGGCGAAGCCCAGCCCGATGATCCCGAAGGCCCAGCGCGTGCCAAAGGCATCGATGAGCAGCCCGCCCACCAGCGGCCCCATCACCATGCCGATGGAATAAGCGATGTTCAGGATGGAAAACCCGGAGGCAAAGCTCTGGCTATCCAGGCGCTCGACCTGATCTGCCACCGCAGGGCTGCAGGGACTGACGATAAAGCTCAGATTCAAGCCCAGCGCAGCCATGGCGAGCCCCGCGGTCCAAACGCTTGGCATCAAGACGGGGAGAGGCAGCAGGAACAAGGCTGTCACGAGGCCAATTCGCAGGACCCTCACTCGGCCCACCCGATCCGAAATGGCTCCCATCCAAGGGCTGCTGAGGGTGTGCGTTAGGGCGGCCATGCCAAAAAGAAAGCCGATGCTGCGCGGGCCCAGGCCGAGGCGTTTGGCAAAATCCAACGGTAGGGCCGACTCCATTAACGTCCAGAAACCTGAGCCTAAGGCTAAGGCGCCTGCGAACACGAGCACCACGCGATTGCGAAGCAAGACTCGCCAGGGAATCGGAGGTTCGCGAAGCGCCTCTGTTTCCTTGAGCAGGAAGGCTCGTCCCAGCGCATCCAGCACCACGAGTGCGATGCCCAGATGAAAGGGCGCCATGGGACCAAAGTAGTGATCCAGAAAACCAGACAGAGGGGGCCCGACGAGAAGCCCAAGATTGGCCCCAGCGAAAACCGTGCCCATGGCGCTGCCTCTAGATTCTTTGGGGAAGTGGTCTGCCACCAAGGCCATGCCGGGCAACCACGTGGCGGCTCCAGCCACACCCTGGAGCACGCGCGCTACCAACAGCACCTCATAGCTGCGGCTATAGGCAAAGGCGAGGGTTGCAAAGGCTAACCCTCCCAAACCCCAAAGCATGGGCGCCTTGCGCCCGTAGCGATCCGTGAGCCGCGCCACTGGAAAGGTCGCCAAGAGCAGCGCCAAAGCGTAGCTCCAGAAGAGCACACCCACCTGTGACTGCGTGAGATCTAGCTCCTTGGCGTATCTCGGCAACAAAGGGACTAGCAAACAATAAAGAAGCGTATCCACGAAAAAAGCGAGGGCCGTGACGGCCAATGCAAAGTGTCTTGGTTGAAGTCGTCCCATAAATTCAGATTACGAGGAACCAAGTTAAACCCGACATCACTACCTTCGTAGCCCAGCTAGTTCATCCACTTTGGAGGCATCGAGGACGTCATGGGAACCTTGGATCTAGGCTTGGATCTGCACACCCAGGATCGCCTGGATGCACTGCTCCTGCTGCTCCGCGAAGCCGATCCAACTTTTCCCTGGGACCGCCAGGAAGTTCTGCGGCGAGTCTTGGATCAGGGATTGCGGATGATGCTGGCCGAAATGCTGATGAACGGCCGCCGCCGCAGCAATGCGCGGGAAGGTTCAGCCAAGAATCGGGTGATGAAGCGCGATACCACTCAGGATTCGCCCCTGCTGATACGGGGGCTCATCCACACAGATTCGAAGCAGGGCCTCGGCGACTTTTGAGGCTTCGATGGGCGCGTATTTCCATACGCGGGGTGAGTTTGGTACGAAGGTGCGCGCCAACGCCAAATAGGGCTTAGCCAGCAAGATCGCCCCAAGGCGTTCTCCTAAGCGGAATTCGTCCCGATCCCCTAGCAGCAGCGACGGCCGCACAATCAAATAGGGCAAGCCAGAATCCAGCAGCGCCTTTTCCACCTCCGCTTTGGTCTGAAGGTAGAACCCCTTGGGTTGGGCGGCTCCAATAGAACTGACCAGCCCGAAAATTGGCTTGGATTCCATGGCCGCGGCCCGATTCATCAGGGCGATGGGATAGTCCAGATCCACCTTCCGAAAGGCACCCTGACTACCGGCTTTCTTAAGGGTGGTGCCTAACGCGCAAAGCAAAACATCGCACCGAATGTCATGGCCCAATTTGGCATAGGAGGCTGGATCCTCGAAATCGAATATCACCTCGCGCACACGATCCGAAAGGTTGCTGAGGATCCCTGTTTTTCGAACCAGGGCCGTGAAGGCAACCCCGGGGCGCTCGTGCAATTGGCGTGTCAGTTCTTGTCCGATCAAGCCTGTGGCACCTGCAATGACCACGTGTTTCGCAATGGGTTGATCCATGGTTATTCGCTCGCTTCCTTACTGATAGCCAGTAGCAATCCAAGAATGGCCAGAGACGCCATGAGGCTAGTACCCCCATAGCTAATGAAGGGCAACGGAATGCCCTTGTTGGGCGCGATGCTCAACACCACGCTCATATTCATGAAAGCCTGCATGACAAGCATTAGCGTAAATCCGATGGCACACAGGCGCAGAAAGCTATCCCGCACACGACGGGCAATTCGGTAACCCCGCCAGAGAATGGCCGAAAACAGTAGGAGCACGACGACTGTGCCGATCAATCCAGCTTCTTCGGCGATCACCGCAAAAATAAAATCGTTGTGAGCTTCTGGCAAATAGAACAGCTTCTGCATACTGTTGCCCACACCGACTCCGAATAGGCCCCCATTGCCCACAGCGATAAGGCTCTGGAGTGCCTGGTGCCCCTTCCCTAGCGGATCGGCTTCGGGATTTCGGAAGCTCATGACCCGAGCCATTCGGTAAGGACTCGCAGCAATGGCCACGGAAACCCCGAGGAGAATAACTCCTCCAAAACCAGCCAAGAGCGTTTTATGCAATCCACCGAGTAGAACCAGCACAAAGACCACGAGAATCACTAAGGCCGTGGTCCCAAAATCTGGTTCAAAGAGGATCAACCCAAGGGGCAATCCCATAATCAGGATCAACATTACCAATTTGGGCAGAGAATCCTGGATCCGGCCCCAAACATCCTGATAGCGCACCATCCACCAGGCGGTGATCAGCACTGCCAGGGGCTTGAAAAATTCCGATGGTTGGAACCGTTGCCCTAAAACGCGGATCCAGCGATGCGCACCCTTCACATCGGGGAAAAAGAACACTGCCACCAACAGGAGTACGAAGATGACGTATGTTATCTGCAAGGGTCGTGGCTTTTCTCGCAGCATGCCCAGGTCCACTTGGCTCAGCGCCAACATCATGGCAATACCAATGGCTCCCGCCACCATCTGTTGCACCAGGAAGGTTGTAGCAACGCTGCTTTTCAGGCCCGAAGCCGAATAGACCCATACCATCCCGATGGCCACAAGAAGTAGCGCGCACAAGAGCAGCCAACGATCAACGGGCCTTCGAACATCAGGAATCATGGTGCCCTGATTGTATGAGGAATCGATCCACCTGCTACCACCCAGACCGAGAGAGCACTTGCCGCCAGCCTGCGATCCGTTCACGTAATCCCAACCCATCGATGGCAATGCCATCCAATGACGAATTCTCAAACAGGATGTGATGCCCTGGCGTCCCGCAGAGAACATCGGCCAAATGCACCGCCAGCAAAGGATTAAGACTTGAGGACTGAATACTGTTAGGGGCGTGGTGCAGACTCACGGATTCGAGCACTGCGGGCTGGATTCCCCACATGCCAAGCAGGAAGGCTCCAACCTCAGGATGGGCCAACCCAAATTCTTTCTTCTCAGCCGAGAGAATTGTCACTTTCTGGGTTTGAACTCTCTCCACTACGCGGTCGTAGCGTTCGGGAAAGCCTTTGGCCAATACTAGGATGCCCACGTCATGGAGCATCCCTCCAAGAAAAGCCTCAGCGCAGAGAGGTCGGGACAAGCCCTCCATGGCCGCCAGGGCCCGGGCTCCCTTCGCCACACTCAAGCTGTGCCTCCATACGTCCACAAGCGAAAGTCGCTGAGTGCCCAGCAGGCCAACCTGATCGAACACTCCGTGGACCAGCACCAGGGCTTTGATGGTGTCCGTTCCTAGAAAGGCCACGGCATCCTGAATATCAGGCACCGATCGTCGCAAGCCAAAAAAGGCGCTATTGACCAATTGCAGGATTTTGACGGTCATACCCACATCTTGCCGGACGATTTCCCCCACCTGTCGCACCGTGGTTTCTTCGTTTTCCAACGCCCGGCAGAGTTCCCGATAGAGACCGGGAACAGAAGGTAGGTTCTCAATTTGTCCCAAGTATCGGGTCACAGCCGGATCCACGCCCGCGCGGGCAAGATGCCCTGCGTTGGCCACCATGGCCAGGAGTTGGTCCAGATCAAAGGGGAAAGAAAGAGCCTGGTGAATGGTGGTGATATTTTGCGCTACTTGGTCTCGGTCGGCGGGCACGGACAGGGCAATTCGAAGTGCCGTGGGCTGTAATTCCTGGGCCTCGTGAAGCACTTGCCCACCGCTGATGCCAGCCATGGCCAGCGCAGTCACCATTACCTCAACGGGCTGGCTTCGGAGCCAGGCCAAGGCTTCTTGACCACTCGGAGCAAAATGCATCAACCACTCACGCTCCATGGGTTTGACCAGGGATTCAAGAGTGCTCAAGACCTGAGCGTCATCGCTCACGAAGAGGACATGTCGTTTCATGACTTCCTAAATTTGGGGCAAAACTCGTCCAGATGCATTCAGCCAAAAAAAAAACCCAGAAAATCCTGGCCATGAGTTATGCGTTCGAGGTTGGCTTAGAGGACCAGCCGTTCCTGATATTCCCCGTAGACTTCGCGCAAGGTATCGGAAACTTCACCCACGGTGGCCTCGGCCTTTACGGCGTCCAGAATGTAGGGCATCAAATTATCCGTTGCGGTGGCCTTGGCCTTTAGGGTTTCGAGTTTGGTGCGCACGGCGTCGTTATCGCGCAGGCTGCGATATTCGGCCACCTGCTTGCGGCGCATGGCGCCCAGCGCCTCGTCCACACGCAAGAGATCAGGCTTGGGCTCATTCTTGATGGCAAATTTGTTGACGCCCACCACGATCTGTTCGTCCCTCTCCACGGCCTTCTGAAAGGCGTATGCGGCGTTCTGGATTTCACGCTGGGGAATGCCCTTCTCAATGGCCGCGACCATGCCACCGGCTTCATCGACCTTGGCGATTAGGGCTTCGGCCATGGCTTGGAGCTCATCGGTCAGGCTCTCGATGAAGTAGGAACCACCGAAGGGATCCACCACATCGGCGATGCGATGCTCGTAGGCCAGAATCTGCTGGGTGCGCAGGGCAATGCGGGCGGAAATTTCGGTGGGCAAGGCCAGCGCCTCATCCCGGCTATTGGTGTGCAGCGACTGGGTGCCACCGATGACGGCGGCCATGGCCTGCACCGTGGTGCGCACGATGTTGTTATCGGGCTGCTGAGCCGTGAGCGTTGAACCAGCGGTCTGGGTATGGAAGCGCAGCATCTGGCTCTTGGGGTCGTTGCAGCCGAAACGCTCCTTGATAATCTTGGCCCACATGCGCCGGGCAGCGCGGTACTTGGCGATTTCTTCGAAGAATTGGTTGTGGGCGTTGAAGAAGAAACTAAGGCGAGGGGCGAACGCTTCGAGCTTCAAGCCAGCCTTGAGACCGGCTTCGATGTAGGCGATGCCATCGGCCAGGGTGAAGGCAATTTCCTGGGCAGCGGTGCAGCCCGCTTCGCGGATGTGATAGCCCGAAATGGAAATGGTGTTCCAGTTGGGCACCTGCTCCGAACAGAAGGAGAAAATGTCGGTGATCAGGCGCATGGAGGGCCGGGGCGGGTAGATGTAAGTGCCGCGGGCCATGTATTCCTTCAGGATGTCGTTCTGAATGGTGCCGCTCACCTGATCGAAGCGCACACCCTGCTCTTCGGCCACGGCCAAGTAGAGGCTCAGCATCACGGCCGCGGGGGCGTTGATGGTCATGGAGGTCGACACCTTATCCAAGGGGATGTCCTTGAACAGCGTGCGCATATCGCGGATGGAGCAGCAGGACACGCCCACCTTGCCCACTTCGCCCAGGCTCATGGGATGGTCAGGATCCATGCCGATCTGCGTGGGCAGATCGAAGGCTACGGATAGGCCCGTCTGGCCCTGATCCAGCAGGTAGCGGTAGCGGGTGTTGGATTCCTCGGCCGTGCCGAAACCAGCGTACTGGCGCATCGTCCAGAGGCGACCTCGGAAGCCCGTGGGCTGGACGTGGCGCGTGAAGGGATAGCTGCCGGGCTTGCCTAGATCCTTGATCGGATTGAAGGTTTCGGTATCGGCTGGGGTGTAGCTATTTTTGAGCGTAATGCCCGAGGTGGTCTCGAACTTGGGAGAGCGCAACTTCGCTGGATCTTCCTTGGTAGCCAATTGCTCGCGGACCTGGTTCAGGAAATCGGGCTGAAACATGAAGCCTCCCATGGATTGCATTAGGTTATCAGGCCTGAAGAGCCAACTTTGTCACGAGCGCCGTGACCCTTAAGGGCTACACAACAATAGCCTGGGCAATTCAGGTTATTGTCCTGCGGCCCCTTCTGCCGGACTCCGATGCCAATTTTCGATTATTGCTGCGCGACGCCTTAGACTGGGGAGACTTTCTCCAGGTGCTCCCATGCTTGCGACCCCGCCACCCCCGCCTCCCATCGTAATCCTTGCCGGTGCCGATCTTTGGCAGGATGACGGCGTTCAGGGGAAGGCCCAATCCGGCCAAGCTCTGGCGATTCGCGGCGAAAAGATCGCAGCCATCGGCCCGAAAGCCAATCTTATCAAGCGTTTTCCCAAGGCCCAGGTCATCAATCTCGAAGGTGGAACCCTGCTGCCTGGCTTCGTCGAGGGCCACTGTCATGTGGAAGGCCTAGGCAAATTGGCCTTCTATACGGATCTTGGAAGCGCCAAAAGTTTGGATGAAGCTCTGAAGCGAGTTCAAACCTGGTGCGCCGCCAACCCCGACGGTTGGGTGCAGGGCCGGGGCTGGGATCAGAATCTCTGGCGGGGTCAGGCTTTCCCAGCGGCCACCGACCTGGATCGGGTTACCGGTTCCCGTCCTGCAGCCCTAGTTCGCGTAGACGGACACGCCATGTGGGCCAACTCGGCAGCCTTGAAGGCCGCCGGGATCACAGCCGCGACAGCCGATCCCAAAGGGGGTCAGATCCTACGCGATGCCACCGGGAACCCCACGGGCATCCTGCTGGATATGGCCATGGAATTAGTGAACGAAGTGCTACCACCACCCACAATGGAACATCGGGAAGCCTGGGTTAAGCACGGCCTTCTAGCGCTTCGAGACTTAGGCTTTACGGCAGCCTGCGATATGGGTGGCGATGCCACGACCCTTGCGATCTATCGCCGCCTAGCCGCCGCCAAGGCCCTGCCCATTCGAGTGTTCAGCTATTTCGATAACGAACCCACGGTTCTACTTGCCGAACTCAAACGACCCCGGGCAAAAACGCTTTCATTCTTCCAGGTGCAAGGAGTCAAATTCTATTTCGACGGCGCTCACGGCAGCCGCGGCGCCCGCATGTTCAAGCCTTATGCCGATGCT
>JAUYES010000667.1 GCA_030691225.1 Holophaga sp.
AAATTGACTCAAATCGCCAGCGAGGTGGTTCGGGCCGGGTATCAGCCCGCGGCCCATGCCATTGGCGATGCGGCCAACCACGCCGCCCTCCTAGGACTTGGCAAGATTCAGGGGAAGGCTCCTGGCATTTTTCCCCGCATCGAGCACGCCCAGATCGTGACGCCCGCCGATGCCGCCGCCTTCGGCAAAGCCGGACTGGTGGCTTCGGTCCAGCCCATGCACATGGCCGATGACCACGCCTGGACCCCCACGCGCCTCGGCCCCGATCGGGTGGATCGTGCCTTCCCCTGGCGCACCTTTACCCAAGGGGGTGCCAAGCTGGTCTTTGGCAGCGACGCCCCCATCGCCGATGCCAATCCCTTTCTGGCCATGGCCGCCGCCGAAACCCGGCAAGATGCCCGCGGCAATCCTACAGGAGGCTTCCTGCCCGAACACCGGTTGACTCGGGAAGAAACCATTCGGGCCTACACCCTTGCCACCGCACAAGTGCTCGGGCGCAAGAAAATGGGCGTCATCAAAACAGGTGCCGTGGCCGATCTCCTCTGGGTTCAGGCGCCCATCACCACCCTCAACCCCACCGAGCTGCGTCAGCTCAAGCCGGGTCGAATGTGGGTCAACGGAGTACCCATCGCCGCCAATGAAACGCCCCAATGAGCCTCCAGCAATGATGGATCGGACTACACCCTTTTCATCGGTGTCCATCGGTGTTCATCGGTGGCTTGATTTTTTTCCTGGTTCAACGAGCCACCTAAAATTTAAACAAGAACAAAAATTTTCGGCCACCGATGAACACCGATGGACACCGATAAATACTGCCTCTGCGATCCTCCGCTTTTCTCCGCGCCTCCGCGTTGAGTTTTTTTCTGGAATTACGGATTCAAGGATAGGCCAATGCCATAAAGACTTATGGGTAATCAAAGACAAGAGGCATTGCGCAGGTTCCAGAACAAGTGGTTCGACCAGTAGAGGAAAAAGCAGAAACGCGCGGAGAAAAGAGCAGGATCGCGGAGTTCTTGCACGCGAGCGGTGGACTGAAAAGCACTGGCCATTGGCTATTCCGCCCAAGACAGCAGGACTGGAATGGCAAAGCTTATACAGCCATCCGGGGGAACCCAACTTCCTGCAGCAACGTTCCAATTTCTTTGCGTCGATCAATAGCCGTTCCATTCACTTTTCCAAAACTCTCTGAAAAACTGCTTTTGAAACGAGATCCCATGTCCCTCCGCCCTGCCCAACCCCTTCTCGCCCCTTCCCTGCTTTCCGCCGATTTCACGCGGCTGGGTGATGCCCTCAAATTGCTGGAAGAAGCCGAAAACTGCATCGTCCATGTGGATGTGATGGATGGGCGCTTCGTCCCCAATATCACCATCGGCTTACCCGTTGTGGCGTCCCTGCGCCAGGCGACCAAACTGCCCTTGGACTGCCATCTGATGATCGTAGAGCCGCTGCGCTACGCCACCGAATTCGTCACGGCCGGTGCCGACTGGGTGAGCGTGCACCAGGAAGCAGATCCCCATCTGCACCGCACGCTGGGCGCCATCCGAGCTGCTGGCGCCAAGGCCGGCGTGGTGCTCAATCCTTCAACACCCATCGAAACCCTGGTGGATCTGGTGGGCGATTTTGATTTCGTGCTGCTGATGAGCGTCAACCCTGGCTTCGGTGGTCAGAGTTTTATCCCGCGCGTACTGGACAAAATCAATCGCCTGAATGCACTGCGAACCGAGCGCAACACTCCCTTTGTGATCCAAGTGGATGGCGGTGTGAGCCTGGACAATGCCCAGGATCTCGTGCGGGCTGGCGCCGATGTGCTGGTGGCGGGCAACGCCGTTTTCAAGGCAGCAGATCCGCTGGGGGCAATTCGCCAACTCCTTTCGGAAATGGAAAAGGGGCGAGCCTCCTAGGACCCATTTGATACCGATTGGATAGATGAAGGACACAGGCCTAGCACTGGCGCTTTCATGGCCAATGGCGCGAACAAGAAAGTCGATGTTCACGGCTGCGGGCTAGGCCATGCAAGGCGCCTTGCCCACTGGGAAGATCGTTTAGTGGGCCTCGGCTACGCCCGCATCCACCGCAAGGCAATCATGCGCCTGGATGCCGTGAAAGGAGCTCACCGATCAAGGTGAGGTCGTGCTCAGCGCCACGCGCCTCCAGATTGCCGTCCGCCGCTTGGAAGAGGTTCACAATCTGCTGGGGCTTAAAAAGCGGAGTGAACGACTTACATACCCTGTGCTTTGGCTTCGGTTTTTGTTGCGGCATGGCTGTCATTAACTGATGTGATGCCTAGCTTTTGCAAGGGGGCAGGCGGTGCCGTCGAAGTCATGCGAGCCCACACTACGCTAGATAGCCATAAGGTCGATCGGAATCGTTCGAGAAATTTTATCTTGGCTTGGCGTTGGAGGTGGATGAGGTCCTCAGAACGGTATGGGGTCGAAGGGGAGTCCAGATTCGCAAGGTTGGCAGCACAGGTGTTGAGATAGTCGACCAATGGATTCCATGACCGAGCCAATTGCGGAGCCTGTTGGTTTGCAACGATCTTCAACCTTGTGGAAGTAGAAA
>JAUYES010000668.1 GCA_030691225.1 Holophaga sp.
GCACTCGCGGGATCGAGCCCCTAAATATCTGTTAACAAAAACGCCCCCGAAATGGGGGCGCGTTTGTTGGCGGGGCTGACGGGGCTCGAACCCGCGACTTCCAGCGTGACAGGCTGGCACTCTAACCGACTGAGCTACAACCCCAGGTTTTCAAATCACCAGCGAGAAGAACTGGTGGGCGATGACGGATTCGAACCGCCGACATCTTCCGTGTAAAGGAAGCGCTCTACCGACTGAGCTAATCGCCCGTCTCGCCGAACCCAAATAATCTCACAGGGCTGCCTCCGGGTCAACCCGAAATGCATCCTTGGAGGCCAGCCTGCGGGACGGTAAGATTGCGCCTGCCTCGTCACTTGGGGCGGAAGCGGTGCGATAGCGTGACGATTCCATCCCAACCGGGACACGACATTTGGGGGAGACTGTGATTCCAATCGCTTTGGATCGCCTGGGCGGAATGGGGCTTCTTGTGGATTCCAGTGCGGCTGCCCCAAAAGGGTTCATGGATGCCCTGCCCGATCCAATGAAGCTCGATCTGGTTCAGATTGGCTTTGTAATTCTTTTGATTACTTTGCTCTACGTTTTTCTAAAATTTTCCTTCTTCCAGCCTGTCGTCAAGGTCATGGATGAACGGGAAGCCGCCATTGCTGCAGGTGGAGCGGCTAAGGCCGACGCAACAGCCTTGATCGACCAACGACAAGGCGAATATACAGGGCAACTTCGAGAGCTTCGCGCTAAGGCCTTTGAACATCGCAAGGCTTTGGCTGCAGCCGCTTCCGACGAAAAAATCACCATGCTGGAAACAGCGCGAAACCAAGCGACTCTGGCCCGCAACAATGCTCTTGCGGAACTTAAATCCGAAAAGGAAGCCGCCAAGATCGAACTCATGGCTCAAGTGGATGCCCTCTCCGAATCCATGGTCCAGCACCTCTTGAAGCAGGCCTGATCGATGAACGTTCGACGCACCCTTTCCATCTCGCTCCTAATCCTGGCCGGCTCATTGTGGGCTGGCGGGCCGAACCTTTCGGCCCAGGAACATCCCGCGCCTGCACACCAGGAAGGTTCAACGGCTAAATCTAGCCCTGCACCCAATGCCGCCCCCGAACATGCAGCCACGGGCCACGAAGCACCGGCAGCAGGCCACGGAGAGACGGCCCATCACGGCCCCGAAATCAAATTGTTCGGCATAAGCCTGGGCCCGTTTGGGCAATTCCTGGTGAAGCTCTTCAACTTTTCCGTCTTCTTCTTTGGCCTGTTCTTCCTACTCAAGGGAGCGCTTAGTTCCGCATTCAAGTCCCGAACCAAAGAGTTGCAGGATCAATTGAGCCAAGCGGAGCGCGACAAGGCTCAGGGCGAAATCCAAATCAAGGAACTCGATGTCAAGATGGCCGGGCTCCAGCAGGAACTCGACGGAATCATGATCAAGGCCGAAGCGGACGCCGAAACCGAGAAACAGCGAATCATTGAAGCCGCCCGCCAGGAAGCCGATCAGATCTTGGCTCAGACCCGTCAAGAAATCGCGTACCAGCAACGTTTGGCTGAACAGGAACTGCGCGCACTCGTGGCTGAACTTGCCGTTCAAGGTGCCACTGATCGCCTGAAGGCCAGGGTCCAGGATGGCGCAGCCGAGCGCGTGCTTGACCGATCGATCAAGCAGGTCGGAGGTGTTGAATGAGCATGAAGCAGGATGCGAAATGCCATCAGCCTGAAAGGCTGGCCCCGCAGGGGTTCGGCACACGAGGTGCCGAATGAGCAACAAACTCATCGCCCGTCGCTACGCCAAGGCACTCGTTGAGATCGGTCTTAAGCAAGGCACGCTCCAGGTCATTCAAAAGGAACTGGCTGCCGTGGGTTCACTCGTGCGCGGCAATGCGGATTTGGAGCGCCTAGTGAGCGCACCCCTAATCGGGCCTACGAAAAAAGCCGCTGCCTTCGATGGCGTTCTTGGCGCCGCCAACGTTTCCGAGCAAGTTCGCAAGTTCTTTTCCGTGGTGGCTCAAGCAGCCCGCCTCAACTTGATTCACGAGATCATCACCGCGTTTGATGAGTTGGTCGATGAGCACCTGGGAATCATGAATGCTGCTGTAGCCAGTGCCCACCCCTTGAGTGCCGTTCAGACCAAGGCGCTTGAAGCTTCCCTTTCCGTCCGCACCGGCAAGACCGTGCGCCTTTGCTGGAGCCAGGATCTTTCCCTGCTCGGCGGCATCAAAGTCCAGATTGGCTCCACTGTTTACGATGCCTCCCTCCAGGGGCAACTTCGCCAGCTCAAGCTTCGTCTTCTTACGGCCTAAGCACTTATTCTCATTCCGGAACACTCGGAGGATTGCATGGACATTCGCGCGGAAGAAATTTCCCGCATCATCCGCAGCCAGATCGAAGGATTCGACGCCCACGTGGACGTCGCAGAGGTCGGCACCATTATTAGCGTCGGCGACGGCATTGCCCGTGCCCACGGTCTCGAAAAGGCCATGGCAGGCGAGTTGCTGGAACTGCCCCACAACGTGATGGGCCTTGCCTTCAACCTGGAAGAAGACAATGTCGGCATCATCCTCCTTGGCGAATACACCAAGATCAAAGAAGGTGACACCGTAAAGCGCACGGGCAAGATCATGAGCATGCCCGTGGGTCCCCAGTTTGTGGGCCGTGTCATCAATTCCTTAGGCGTTCCCATCGACGGCAAGGGGCCCATCGAGGCTGCGGCCTACAACCCCATCGAGAAAATCGCACCTCCTATCGTGGAGCGCCGCAGCGTCCACGAACCCATGCAGACGGGCCTCAAAGCCATCGATGCCTTGATTCCCATTGGCCGTGGCCAGCGCGAGCTCATCATCGGCGACCG
>JAUYES010000670.1 GCA_030691225.1 Holophaga sp.
CTGGAAGCTGCGACCGATGGCCATGGCTTCGCCCACGCTCTTCATCTGCGTGCCGAGCACGGCCTGGGCCTGGGGGAATTTTTCGAAGGTGAAGCGCGGCACCTTGACCACCACGTAATCGAGCACGGGCTCGAAGGCCGCCTTGGTCTTGCCCGTGATGACATTGGGCAGTTCCCATAAGCGATAGCCAAGCGCCAATTTCGTGGCGACCCACGCGATGGGAAAGCCCGTAGCCTTGCTGGCCAGCGCCGAGCTGCGGCTCACCCGGGGATTCATTTCCACCACGATGAGGCGACCGGTTTCCTGGTGAACGGCGAATTGCACATTGCTCCCGCCGGTTTCAACACCCACGCCCCGGATGATGGCCTTGGAGGCTTCACGCATGCGCTGGAACTCGGGATCCGTGAGCGTCAGCGCCGGAGCCACGGTGATGCTATCGCCGGTGTGGATGCCCATAGGATCGAGGTTTTCGATGGAGCAGATGATGACAACGTTATCGTCGAGATCGCGCACCACTTCGAGTTCGAATTCCTTCCAACCCAGGATGCTTTCTTCGACCAGCACTTGGTGGATGGGCGAAAGATCCAGCCCGCCTCGCAGAATCGTTTCGAATTCTTCGACGTTGTAGGCTATGCCGCCGCCGCTTCCACCCAGGGTGAAGCTGGGCCGCAAGATGGCGGGAAAGCCCGTGGTGGCGACGATGGCGCGGCCTTCATCCAAAGTGTGGGCAAAGCCTCCTCGGCAGGTATCCAGGCCCAATTCATCCATCAGCGCCTTGAACTTCGCGCGGTCTTCGCCGCGCTCGATGGCTTCGACCTGTGCTCCGATTAAGATCACGCCATGGCGGGCCAACATTCCCGTTTTCGCGGCCTGCAGTGCGAGGTTGAGCGCCGTTTGGCCGCCCACGGTGGGCAGGATTGCGTCGGGTTTCTCACGCTCAAGAATTTTCTCAAGGACGCTCAGCGTGAGCGGTTCGATGTAAGTAGCATCGGACCGCGAGGGATCGGTCATGATCGAGGCCGGGTTGGAATTGAGGAGGATCGTACGGATGCCTTCTTCGCGCAGAGCCTTCAGGGCCTGGATTCCCGAGTAATCGAACTCGCAAGCTTGGCCGATCTGGATGGGCCCGGAACCAAGCACCAGCACGCTATGGATATCGTTGCGCTTAGGCATGGTGAGACTCCATCATCCGAACGAATTTCGAAAAGGCGTGGCGCGAATCGTGCGGCCCTGGACTAGCTTCCGGATGATGCTGCAGGCTAAAGATCGGCAACTGGGTGTGGCGCAGACCTTCCACCGTGTCATCGCTGAGGTGTCGATGGGTCACCACAATCTCCGGTGGCAGGCTGCCTTCGTCCACCGCGAATCCGTGATTCTGCGCCGTGATCTCCACACGACCCGACTCCAAATCCAACACCGGTTGGTTGGCGCCCCGATGGCCGAACTTCAGCTTGAAGGTGCGGCCACCGAAGGCGTGACCCAGCAATTGATGCCCCAGACAGATGCCGAAGATGGGCAACTGGCCAATGCAGGTCGCCACCTCGCGCTGCATGCCTGCCAGCGCTGCGGGATCGCCCGGTCCGTTGCTAAGAAAAAGCCCGCCAAAGCGGGCGGCTGTGAGTTCCGTCGCGGGGGTGTTCCAAGGGAATACTTCCAAGTGCAAGCCAGCGCTGTGGAGCTGCTTAAGGATGGAAGCCTTGATGCCGCCATCCAGCACGGCCACGCGGAATTTCGCATCGGGGTTGGCAATTTCATGGTGCTCGCGGCAGCTCACTTCGCTGGCCATGGCTTGGCCACTCATCTCGGCCAGTGCTGCGGCTTTGGCGAGTCCGGCTTCCACCGTGCCATCGGCTTCGGTCCAGATCAGCCCCGGCTGGACGCCAGCATCGCGGAGATGCTGAGTCAGGGCGCGGGTATCGAGTTCGGTCATCACGGGCACACGATGGCGCCGCAGCCAGGAGCCGAGATCGCCTTCGGCCAAAATATGATCCGCCGTCTTGCTGAGGCGCCGACAGAGCAGGGCCGTGGCCCAGGGCTTGGTGGCTTCATTGAGATCGGCGTGGATGCCGTAGATGCCCTGTTCGGGAAAGGTCATGCAAACCATCTGCCCCGCGAAACTTGGATCCGTGAGGATTTCCTGATAGCCCGCCATAGCCGTTGTAAAAACGGCCTCGCCGCAGCCACCGAAACCCAATGGCGCGCGCCCTCGGTACAGGGTGCCATCCTTCAGAATCAGGTGTGCCCTCATGCCGCCTCCGTTTAGAAAAAGCGCCGCCAGACTGACTCTGGCGGCGCTTCGATGGATCGGCTCTTACGCAGGGCCTTGAGGATTGTGCGATCAAATCTATCCAAGAACCAGACTCGAATTTACGGCCCACTTGGGCGATACTACTCTTTTGTTCCTGATATAAATTCCGTCTCTCCGAGTTCGCATGGAGAAAATGCAATCCATGTGGTCTGGTGACGATCTCTACTTCATGAAACTCGCGCTGGAAGCTGCGGAGCAGGCAGACCGGCAAGACGAAGTCCCCATCGGTGCTGTGCTGGTGATCGATGGCAAGCTCGTAGCGCGAGGTTACAACTGCCCCATCGGGCAGCACGATCCCAGTGCCCACGCGGAGATCATGGCGCTGCGCAGTGCCTGCGATTGGCTAAAGAACTACCGCGTACCCGGCGCCACGCTCTACGTAACGCTAGAGCCCTGCCTTATGTGCTTCGGCGCCCTTACTCATGGGCGAGTGGAGCGCGTGGTCTACGGCGCACCGGATCCAAAGGTGGGTGTCTCCCAAAACCGTGCGCTTATCGACCAGGCCAACCTCAACCACCGCATCGAACTCGTGGGTGGTTTACTCGAAACCGAGTGCCGGGAAATGCTGCAGCAATTCTTTAAACGAAGGCGGAGCTGAACAAGCCAGTGTATGTATTCAATAGATGCAAGCGAGACCTGGAAGCCTCGTCCCGCCTTTATCGGTGTCCATCGGTGTTCATCGGTGGCCAAAAATCCTTTCCGCTTTTAGGCCATTCACCAAGAAAGACAAAAGCGAATTTGCCACCGATGGACACCGATA
>JAUYES010000671.1 GCA_030691225.1 Holophaga sp.
GCCCGTGAATTCGGCTTCCTGGCTGACATCGTTAGCTTTGAAGAAGATGTGCAGCTCACGCAGGAAGAAAGCAGTGAAGCGGTCGGCGAGAAGCTGCCCCGTCCTCCCGTGGTCACCATCATGGGCCACGTGGATCACGGCAAGACCTCGCTGCTGGACGCCATTCGTTCCTCCAAGGTTGCCTCCGGTGAGGCCGGTGGTATCACGCAGGCCATCGGCGCCTATCACGTGGATGTGAAAGACCCCAACACCGGCGAAATGCGCCAAGTGGTCTTCATCGATACGCCGGGTCACGAAGCCTTTACGAAGATGCGTGCCCGTGGCGCCAAGGTCACCGATATCGTCATTCTCGTGGTGGCTGCTGATGACGGTGTGATGCCTCAGACCATTGAAGCCATCAACCACACCAAGGCCGCGGGCGTGCCCATGGTCGTGGCCATCAACAAGATCGATAAGCCCCAGGCCAACGCGGATCGGGTTCAGCAGATGCTGCTCCAGCACAATATCCAGACCGAAACCTACGGTGGCGATGTGCCTAGCATCGGCGTTTCTGCGAAGACCAAACAGGGCCTCGACGAATTGCTCGAAACGCTGCTTCTGGTTGCCGACATGAAGGAATTGAAGGCCGTTTACGATTGTCGCGCAGCGGGCAGCATCCTCGAAGCCAAGCTGGATCGTGGTCGTGGCCCCGTGGCTACGGTGCTGGTCCAGCAGGGTCGCTTGGTGGCAGGAGATATCTTCGTCGCCGGTGCCACCATGGGCCGTGTGCGTGCCATGTTCGATGATCGCGGCAACCGCATCATGGAAGCTGGACCTTGCACAGCTGTGCAGATCCTGGGTTTTGAAGAAGTTCCAATGTCCGGTGATAACTTCCAGGTGGTTGAAGACGAAGCCAAGGGGCGCACCATCGTGGCGTTCCGTCAGGAAAAGGCCAAGGCTTCGGCTCATGCCAAACAGCGCGTCACGCTGGAGAATCTCTTCAGCACCCTCAAGGAAGGCCAGATCAAGGAACTACCCCTCATCATCAAGGCCGATACCTCAGGTTCTGTGGAATCCTTGGTGGGCAGTCTCGAACGACTTGGTACCGAAAAGGTTCGCGTGCGAGTCATCCATTCGGCCGCGGGTACCGTCACCGAAAACGATGTCCTCTTGGCCGAGGCCTCTAAGGCCACGATCATTGCCTTCGGCGTTAAGGCCGAGCGCAAGACTGAGGAACTGGCCCAGGAAGAGGGCGTCGAGATTCGCTACCACGAGATCATCTACAAGGTGACCGAGGAGATCACGGCCGCCATGGTGGGCTTACTCGAAGCTACCGATAAGGAAACCGTGCAGGGTGTGGCGGAGATTCGCCAGCTCTTCAAGATCGACAAGAACATGATCGCGGGTTCCTTCGTCACCGAAGGCAAAGTCCAGAAGGGCTACAAGGTTCGCGTCAAGCGAGGCGAGGAAATCGTCTGGGAAGGTGGCTTGAAGAGCCTCAAGCGCTTTAAGGAAGATGTCCATGAAGTCAAGAACGGCCTCGATTGCGGTATCAGCCTCGATGGGTTCGATCACCTCAAAGAGGGCGATCTCCTGGAGTTCTTCACCATGGAGAAAATCATCGCCACGAGCCTTTCTTAATCTTTGATCGTCACCAGCAGAAGGCCGAGCCAACGGGTTCGGCCTTCTGCTTTGTGGTAAGGTGAGCCCATGGTTTCTTCGAAACATCAACGTGGATTTACGCTCCTCGAACTCATCGTGGCCATGACCATTCTGGCCCTGCTGACCACCGTGGGTATCGTGGGATACCGCAATCAGACTAAGGTTGCTCGGGAAGCCGTTCTGAAAGAGGATCTCTTTCAGCTCAACCACGCGCTAGAGCAGCACCGAGCGGATCGAGGGAAGTACCCCAGCAGCATTGGGCGACTTCGTGAACTCGGCTATTTACGAGATATCCCTGTGGACCCCATGACCGGTTCTCGAGAAACCTGGACCCAAGAAAATGAAGAACCGGACCCAGATAATCCCGATGCAGAAGTAGGCATCTTTCGAATCCGTAGCGGATCCACCGATCTTGGCACCAATCAGATCCCCTATAACGAGTGGAGTTATTGACGTTATGTCGGAAAAATCACTTGGCCGGTTGGATGCAATCTCCATGGGCCTGCTCCTGGTCTGGCTGGGGATGGCACTGGGATTTGCCTTTCTCCAGGCTCCTACTACCTTCCAGGTCTTGGGTGATCGAGATCTAGCTGGTCGAATTGTGGGCGCAACACTGGTGCGTTTGGATTGGGCCGCTTGGGGAGCCTTTGCCTTGGCGCTGGGGCTTAGCTGGGTTCCACGATGGTTGGAAGAATTCAAGGAAATGGACGGCCTAGGCCCATTGCGCCTTTGGAGCGCTGCCGCGCTTGTGGCGCTCTTGATGTGCTTGGCCAGTTCCTTCATTCTGACGCCTAAACTCGCGGATATTAGGGAAAGGGCACAGGTTCCCATTCAAACCCTGTCAGAGAATCATCCTGATCGCATACTCCACGCCAAGGCCCATCGGATTTCTCGACAACTTTTGGTGCTCAGAATGCTTTTGGCGCTAAGCCTTGTTGCAGGCATTGGCTACTTGCCACGAAGGAAGGATGCCGAACCAGCGTGATTTTTTTTGCGAGGCGTCTTGCGCATTTCGGGGCTTTACCATACCTTCCCCCTAGTAAACGGGAGCGCGCATGATGATCAGGGCAGAGTGGCCAGGCACCGTGGTGGACGTGTTCGTCCAGGTGGGACAGGAAGTGGAAGAAGATGAGGCCCTCGTTCTCATGGAAGGTACCGATTCCGCGAGGACGCCCTTCTACATAAACGCCCCGGAGGCTTGCAGGATCAAAAAGATACTCGTTGAAGAAGGCGATTTTTCCGAGGAAGACGACGATATTCTCGAGGTTGTCGAGGTGGAATAAGTTCCTGCTGATCGGCACACTCCCGGATCAGGCGGTTACCTTGGGCGGTGTTGTGCACGAACGGGATCGGCATCAATAGATTTGGTGCGAGCAATTGGATGGTTCTAGGCCGACACCTCTGGCGTGATTTCAAAACTGCCATGATGTCCAAGACCCATGATCATCGGATCACTGCCACGAGGCGGAGGACACCCTCACTAAATGACCAGGCCGGGCTAAGATATAGGTATCCATTGAGGTGCCCATGTCCTTGCTCATCAAAAATGCCCGCCTTCTGGACCCTGCCCAGAAACTCGATGAATCTGGTTCCCTGTTGGTGGTTGATGGGAAAGTCGCCGCCATCGGTTCCGTTGCCGAAGCACAGGCCCAAGGAGCCGAAGTTCTCGATGCTAATGGCAGCCTGCTTTTGCCAGGGCTCATCGATTTGCACGTGCATTTTCGTGAGCCAGGACAGACTGCCAAGGAAAATATTGAAACGGGTAGCCGCGCGGCCGTGGCGGGTGGATTTACCTCGGTGTGCGCCATGGCCAACACCAAGCCGATCAACGACTCGGTTGCGATTACAGAGATGATGCTTACGCGTGCCGCCAAGGCGGATCTCTGCCGCTACTTTCCCATTGGGGCCCTTACTCGGGGTATGGAAGGCGAAGAGCTGGCGGATTACGGCACCCTGAAAGGCGCGGGTTGCGTGGCCTTCAGCGATGACGGCAAGCCGGTGATGAACGCCGCCATCATGCGCAGGGCTCTGAAGTACACAGCCTGGATCGATGTGCCCATCGTGGCCCACGAAGAAGACACCAATCTTTCAGGTAAGGGCTACATGAATGAAGGCGCCGTCAGCGCATGCCTTGGTTGCCTAGGCATCCCCAGTGCCGCCGAGGAAGTCATGGTGGCTCGGGATCTTGTCTTGGCCGAGTACACGGGTGGGCACGTTCACTTCGCACACCTTTCTACTAAGAGCAGCATCGCAATGGTGCGGGAAGCCAAGCGGAAGGGACTCAGGGTGACCTGCGAAGTTACGCCGCATCACTTCGCGCTCACGGATAAAGAACTGGGTCGCTTTGACGCTGATTTCAAAATGAATCCGCCTCTGCGCACCCAGGCCGATATCGAAGCCATTCTCGAAGGCTTGGCCGATGGCACCGTGGATGCCATCGCCACCGATCACGCGCCGCACACTTGGGATGACAAAGAGTGTGAACTCCCCATCGCCGCCTTCGGCATCATTGGTTTGGAAACCGCGCTGCCCTTAACGCTCGAACTGCTTGTGAATCGCAAGGTGATCAGCCTGAACCGCGCCGTGGAACTCCTAACCATCGGTCCCGCCCGCGCCTTCAACCTCGACAAGAAGGGCCTGGGGAGCCTAGCGGTGGGGAACCCCGCGGATTTCGTTCTGGTCGATCCCAATGGCAAAATCAGCGTGGATCGCGCCTTCATTCAGAGCAAGTCTTACAACACCCCGTTTAAGGGCTGGGAACTTCCCGGCAAGATCCAAGGTACCTGGGTGGCTGGGCGCAAGGTCTGGTAATTTGTTCGAAATTCCAACAAAAATGCCAGGCATCGCCTGGCATTTTTGTTGGGATGGGGAAGGGCTTTTACTTCGCTGCGGCCTTCAGGGCCTCCACCTTATCGGTACGCTCCCAGCTGAACTCGGGGCGGCCGAAATGACCATAGGAGGCCGTGGCGCGGTAGATTGGGCTGCGCAAAGCCAGGGTTTCGATCATGGCCTTGGGGGTGCAGCTGAAGACCTCCTGAACGGCCTTGACGATGGCTTCTTCTGAAATGTGATTGGTGCCAAAGGTGTCGACGCTAACCGAAACAGGCTCGGCGACGCCGATGGCATAGGCGAGCTGCAATTCGCAGCGGTCGGCCAGACACGCAGCAACGATGTTCTTGGCAATGTAGCGGGCGAAGTAGGCGGCTGAGCGATCCACCTTGCTGGGGTCCTTGCCGCTGAAGGCACCGCCGCCGTGATGGCCAGCACCGCCGTAGGTATCCACGATGATCTTGCGACCGGTCAGGCCGCAGTCGCCCATGGGGCCACCGATGACGAAGCGGCCCGTGGGGTTAATGAAGAACTTGGTGTGTTTGTCCAGCAATTCGGAAGGGAGGGCTGCGCGGATGACCTGTTTTTCGATCTCGGCGTGCAGCATCTCATTGCTGACGGCCTCGTCGTGCTGGGAGGAAATAACCACCGTGTCGATGCGTGCCACTTTGGAGCCATCGTATTCAACCGTCACCTGGCTCTTTCCATCTGGGCGAAGGAACGGCAGGAGACCGCTCTTGCGGACTTCGGAAAGACGAAGGGTCAGGGCGTGGGCGTATTGGATGGCGGCGGGCATGAGTTCGGGTGTTTCGTTGGTGGCGTAGCCGAACATTAAGCCCTGGTCCCCGGCCCCACCGGTGTCGACGCCCATGGCAATATCGGGGCTCTGCTGATCCAGGGTCACAATGACGCCGCAGGTATTGCAGTCGAATCCTTTGGAGCTATGGTCGTAGCCAATTCCACGAACTACTTCTCGAACTAGCTGTGCAACTGGTATATAGGTCTTGGTGGTGATCTCACCCGCGACAACCACTAGGCCGGTGGTGATAAGGGTTTCGCAGGCTACACGGCTGGAAGGGTCATCCCTGAGGGCGGCGTCGAGCACGGCATCACTAATCTGATCGGCCATCTTATCTGGATGGCCTTCGGTAACGCTCTCGGAGGTGAAAAGGTGTTTTCCGATCTTTGTCATGGTTTCTCCGTTTGGTTGCGAGGATTAGTTGCCGGCCACCTGGATCATGTCGGTGAATAGGCGCAGCCGTTCGTGAATACGCTCGAGTGTTACGGCTTCCAACTGAGTGGTACCGAAATTTTCGACGGTGAAGCTGGCCATAACGGTGCCAGCCAAGGTTGCTTTTTTAAGATTCTGAAAATCCAGGCTATCGACCGAGGCCAAGTAGCCCAGGAAACCTCCGGCAAAGGTATCTCCAGCCCCGGTGGGGTCCAGGACTTCTTCCAAGGGGA
The DNA here is from genome assembly GCA_030691225.1 of Holophaga sp. Classification (GTDB taxonomy): domain Bacteria; phylum Acidobacteriota; class Holophagae; order Holophagales; family Holophagaceae; genus JAYREN01. Next base: position 5,935 of record JAUYES010000671.1, read on the forward strand.
ACGCGGGGGCCATAAAATACCCTTCCGGCGTGAATAGCGACACACCGTGCTCGCCGCGTTTAACTACCAGGATGCGCGGCCCGAGGGTTTGAATCTTTTGGTAGGCCTTAATGAGATTTCGCTCGCCGCTCAGACTTCGCGCTTCTGTTTCGTTCACCAGCAAAATATCGATTTCCTTCAAGACCGCGAGCAAGGCCTCTCTGGATCCTTCGATCCAAAAGTTCATAGTGTCCAAGGCGATCCAGCGGGGGCGTTGGGCCATCTGCTTGACCACTTCAAGTTGAAGCACAGGGTCGATATTTCCAAGAAACAGAAAGGGTGCTGAACGGCTGGTTTCCGGAAGCACGGGGCGGAAGTCCGCGAAAACATTCAAATGGGTTTCAAGTGTTTTGGCTTCACTCAGGTCCTGGCCGTATTCACCCTTCCAATGAAAACTCTTGCCCGGTATCTGCACAAGGCCGCCTAGGTCGATGGGTCGACCTTCAAATACCTTGTAATGATCCGGACCAAAATCCTGGCCCACGACGGCAACGATTTCGACGGGTCGAAAATGGCTGGCGCTCAGAGAAAAATAGCTGGCTGACCCGCCCAAAATATTTTCCCGGCGACCGAAAGGGGTCTCCAGGTCATCGAAGGCGACGCTTCCGACGGCGAGCAGGCTCATGGAGTCTCCGAGAGAAAATGGGGTTGGAAACCTAATGGGCTGGCCATTAATATCGATAGGTTTCAGTTTTGTAGGGGCCGTCAACGCTCACGCCGATGTAGGCTGCCTGCTGCTCGTTGAGGCGAGTTAGCTCAGCATTGAGTTTCCGCAGTTGAAGAATGGCCACCTTCTCATCCAGATGTTTGGGCAAGGTGTAGACACCGGTTGCGTATTGGCCACGTTTGGTCCAAAGCTCAATTTGGGCCAAGGTCTGATTGGCAAAGCTGCTGCTCATGACATAGCTGGGGTGGCCTGTACCGCAGCCCAGGTTCACAAGCCGGCCCTTGGCAAGCATGATGATGCGTTTGCCATCGGGGAAGATGACGTGATC
>JAUYES010000672.1 GCA_030691225.1 Holophaga sp.
CATCGGTGGCTAAAAATTCTTTTCAGTTCTGCAGTTCGGTAGAAATCGAAAGAAAAAGCAATTGGCCACCGATGAACACCGATGGACACCGATAAAAATAGATCGATTTCGAAATTTTCTTTCGGTGGCCCATCTACAGCCTTCCCCTTTCGCCCTTCTTGAGCAGAATGAGACACGCCTTCCCGCTTCACAGGAGTTCGATATGTCTGGTGCCACCGCTGGTTTCACCCACTTCACCGACTACATGGGCATGGAGGGCCTGCTCACGGACGAAGAACGCATGGTGCGTGAGGCGGCCCGAGACTTTGTGAATGCGGAAGTGCTGCCCATCATCGAAGGCCATGCCCAAGGTCAGACCTTTCCCTCGGCGCTGATTTCCAAGATGGGCGAGTTGGGTTTCTACGGACCGACCCTGCCCGAGAAATACGGCTGCGCGGGTCTCTCCAGCGTTGCCTACGGCCTGTTGATGTATGAACTGGAACGGGGCGATAGTGGCCTGCGTTCCTTTGCTTCCGTGCAGGGAGCCTTGGTGATGTACCCCATCTTCACCTACGGCAGCGAGGCCCAAAAGGATCACTGGCTGCCCAAATTGGCCAGCGGTGAAGCCATCGGCTGCTTCGGGTTGACCGAGCCTGATTTCGGCAGCAACCCCGGTGGCATGCTCACGCACGCCGAACGTATCGGCGGCGGGAAATGGCGGATCAATGGCACCAAGATGTGGATCACCAATGGCACCGTGGCCGATGTGGCGGTGGTGTGGGCCCGCACAGAAGAAGGCATCCGCGGCTTCCTGGTGGAAAAAGGCACGAAGGGATTTTCCGCGCCAGAGATGCACGGCAAATGGAGCCTACGCGCTTCCAATACCGCAGAACTGGTGCTCGAAGACGTGATCGTGGACGAAGAGGCCAGTCTGCTGCCGGGCGCCAAAGGCCTAAAAGGGCCACTCTCCTGCCTAACCCAGGCACGGTACGGCATTGCCTGGGGCGTGTTGGGCGCGGCTGATGCGTGTTATCAGTGCGCCTTGGACTATTCGAAAACGCGTATCCAATTCGGCAAACCCATTGGCGCCTTTCAGCTTCAGCAGGAAAAACTGGCCTGGATGGTGACTGAACTGACCAAGGGGCAACTCTTGGTGCTGCAGTTGGGTCGCCTCAAGGATCAAGACAAAGCCACGCCCGCCCAAGTCTCCATGGCCAAGATGAACAACGTGAACGTCAGTTTGGAAATTTCCCGACGCGCTCGCACGATCCTAGGCGCCAACGGCATCCTGGATGAGTATCCCGTCATGCGCCACATGGCCAATCTCGAAAGTGTCTACACCTACGAAGGCACCCACGATATTCACACGTTGATCGTAGGGCATGAAGTGACGGGGTTGGCGGCTTACGAATAACAGGAAGGTTCACCACGGAGCGACTGCGTGGCAGGTATTCCGTTTGGTCCGTGGTGATTTGTCTTTTTAGAGGTGTCCAATGGATTTCACGCTTCCCGAGCATGTTGAAGCCCTTCGTGACGAGGTGCGCAAGTTTGCCGAAAAGGAGATTCGACCCCACGTGATGGCGTGGGACGAGGCCAAGACCTTCCCCATGGCCGTCATGAAGAAGCTCGGCGAGATGGGCATGATGGGCATCATCTTTCCCGAGGAATACGGTGGTGCAGGCATGGGCTACCTGGAATACGCGGTGGTGGTGGAAGAACTGAGCCGCGTGGATGGCAGCGTGGGCATCAGCATCGCTGCGCACAACAGCCTTTGTTCAAATCACATTTATGCCATGGGTACCGAAGCCCAGAAACAGAAATATCTTGTGCCGCTTGCCAGCGGCAAGGTTATTGGTGCCTGGGGACTAACGGAACCCGAAGCCGGGAGTGATGCCGGTGCGCTACTGACCCAGGCCAAGAAAGAGGGTTCCCACTGGGTGCTCAATGGCACCAAGAATTTCATTACGCATGCCACCGTGGGCGAGATCGCCGTGGTGATGGCCCGCACACGCCCTGGCCATGGCACCGACGGCATCAGCGCCTTCATTCTGGAAAAGGGCATGAATGGCTTCCGCGCCGGAAAACAGGAAAACAAGCTGGGCCTGCGGGCCTCCGACACTTCCGAACTGATCATGGAAGACGTGAAGGTGCCCGAAGAAAACATGCTGGGTGAAGAAGGTGTTGGTTTCAAACAAGCCATGAAGACCTTGGATGGGGGCCGCATCAGCATCGGTGCCCTGGGGCTCGGCATGGCGCAGGGGGCCTTCGAAGCCAGTGTGAAATATGCCAAGGCACGCAAGACCTTCGGCAAACCCATCGCCGAGCATCAAGGCATCCAGTTCAAGCTCACCGATATGCAAGTTCAGATCGAAGCCGCGCGTCTTCTCATCCACAAGGCCGCGAACCTCAAGGATCAGGGCCTGCCCTACGCCAAGGCCGCCAGCATGGCCAAACTCTACAGCTCCGAAGTGGCCTGTCGCGTGGCCGACGAAGCCATCCAGATCCACGG
>JAUYES010000680.1 GCA_030691225.1 Holophaga sp.
TGCTTGGTTCCTCGACGGAACCCGCCGATTACCTGGTGAGCGAAAAGTTTGACGGTGTGCGGGCGACCTGGGATGGGAAGGTGCTGCGATTTCGCAGCGGCCGGGTGGTTTCCGCACCTGTTTGGTTTAAGGACAAACTACCCACCGATGCGCTCGATGGTGAGTTGTGGTTGGCGCGGGGACGCTTCGAGGAGCTTTCCGGTTTCGTTCGCAGGCTCCAACCCGTAGATGCCGAATGGCAACAAATCCAGTTCCTGATATTCGAATTACCCAATGCACCCGGCACTTTCACGGAACGTGCCCAGCGCATTCAGGAGATCGTTGCGGCAGCCAAATGGCCCCAACTGGTGGCCATTCCACAGTTCCGGGTGGCGAATCGGATGGAACTCCAGCGTAGGTTGAACAAGGTGATTCTCGCGGGGGGTGAGGGGTTGATGCTCCACCTTGCAAACGCACCCTACCTCACAGGGCGCAGCGAGGTGCTGCTGAAACTGAAGCCTTTGGGCGATACCGAAGCCGTGGTCGTTGAGCATGTACCCGGTAAAGGCAAATTCGCTGGCCTGATGGGAGCCTTGCGTCTCGAAATGCCCAATGGAAAGCGCTTCGTTTTGGGCACAGGGTTTTCGGATGCGGTCCGCCGGAATCCGCCCCCGGTCGGAACCCTCATTACCTACACCTTTCGAGGATTTACGAAGAATGGCTTGCCGCGCTTTGCGAGCTACTTGCGGGTGCGCGACACGTTTTGAGGGTGCGGATTTCCCTTGTCATACATCACATCACGGCGGCCTACAGTGATTTTTAATGGGCTTTTTGGACGTTTGATGATCTTCTAGGAGGTCGCGCAGCGTTTCGATGAACGCCGGGCATGGAGGTGCATATGGCACGTTTAGACAAGACTTGGAAGGCTGAGGCCGAGGACACAGCGCTGGCCGCCGAACTTCACACCACCCTAGGGGTTAGCCACCGCCAGGCGAAGGGCTTGGTGGACGCGGGCTGCGTGAAGGTGAATGGCACCGAGGCTCATAGTTATGGCCTGCGTCTGAAGACAGGGGATGTCCTTGAGGTTGGTTTCGATCCCGCGCGTGCCTATCAGGCGCTGCCGAAGCCGAGAAAAGCCTTGGACGAATCTGGATTTAGGGTGCTACACGAAGACACGCACTTGGTTTTCGTGGATAAGCCCGCCGGTCTCCTTACGGTGCCCGCGGAGAAGGGCCATGAGGACAATCTGGCAGAAGCGCTCACGGATCATTACCGTCGGCGCGGTTTCAAACGCTTTCATCTTTTTATCGTCCATCGCTTGGACCGATTCACCTCGGGCGTGTTGGTTTTTGCCAAAACGCCTGAAGCGCTGCACGGGCTGAAGACGCTTTTTGGCGCACATAAATTACAGAGAATGTACAAGGCGATTCTGGTGGGCGAGGTGCCCGAGAACCAGGGCACGCTCTTGGGTCATCTCGTCGAGCGCAAGGACATGAAAATGGCTGTGGTCCAGCCTCACAAGGATGACGTCAAGGGCGCTAAGTCGGCCGTTACGCACTACCGCGTACTGGAGCGCCTGCCGGGGCATACGGTGGTGGAAGTCAAGTTGGAGACGGGTCGCCGAAATCAGATCCGCGTGCAGTTTGCGGACCGGGGATTTCCTCTTTTGGGCGACCAAGTCTATGGCCAGAAAAGTGAACTGTTGGACCGTCAAGCCTTGCATGCAGAGGTCCTGGGATTCCGCCATCCCGTGACCGATGAACAGGTCACGGTGACCTCACCCCTGCCCAAGGATATGGAAGCCGCACTAAAGGCACTGCGCACCCATCGCCGGGTGGAGCGCGCCGAGGCTGGTGTTAAAGGGGAAGAAGGCATCTACAAGCCCAAGATCACCAATGCTCGGAAGTTTGATCGTGTGCAGCGAGCCCACCGCTTCGGCGGCGACAAGCTGGACGCAGCGCCACGACCCGAACGAACGGAACAACGGCAGGACCGACCTGAGCAACAGGATCGCCCGGAGCGAGGCGCGCGTCCCCAGGGCTCGCGGCCCACGGGTGGCCGACCCAAGGCTTCCACCGGTGGACGGCCTGCCCACCGCACGGGCACTGCGCCCGTGGGTCGAGCCAAGCCCGCCACGCGACCCGCCAAGAGCCCCGTGGCGCGCGTGAAGCGGCCGAAGTCCTAACGTGTTAGCTTCTCGCCTCGCAGGCCTGAAGCGTATTCATCATTAGCCCGGCAATGGTGAGGGGTCCCACGCCGCCCGGCACGGGCGTCACGGCACTTGCCACTTGCATGGCTTCGCCAAAGCGAACATCCCCGCAAAGCACCCCACCCTTGGCCTTCAGGGTTTCCAGCTTTTTGGGCTCCATGTTGAAGATCTTGGTCGCCAAATCTAGATCTTCAACTCGATTGATGCCTACATCTACCACCACCGCACCGGGTTTGATCCAAGAACCCTCCACCATGCCCGGTCGCCCCACGGCCGCCACGAGCAGATCCGCTTCCTGGCAGACGCTTGGCAGATCAACGGTACGGCTGTGGGCAATGGTGACGGTGGCATGTTCTTCCAGCAGCATGAGCGCCATGGGTTTACCGACGATCTCACTGCGACCCAGGACGACCGCTCGCTTGCCTTTCAGCTCCAACCCGTAGGTCTTGAGCATGTTCATGACCGCGCTGGGCGTGCAGGGGCGAAGGCCCGGCAATCCTTCCAGTAGAAGCCCTTGGTTCATGGGATGGAAACCATCCACATCCTTGGTTGGATCGATTCGATGCAGAGCCTGCTTTGAGTCCAGTCCCTTGGGCAAGGGCAACTGGACCAGGATTCCGTCCACCTTTGGATCTGCGTTGAGTTGATCGATGAGGGCATCGACTTGGCTCTGGGTTGCGCTGGCCTCCAGGTGATGCTCCAGGGAGCGAACACCGGTTTCAGTGCAGGCCTTGACCTTGCCGCGGACGTAGACTTGGCTGGCCGGATCCGCACCCACCAGCACAACCGCTAGGCAGGGTGGGCGTTTCCCGGCGGCGATGCGTGAATCCACGGCGGTCTTTACGGTTGCGAGCATGCGATCGGCGTGAGCCTTGCCGTCCAGGATCTGAGCCATGGTTTCCTCCAAGGTGAGCCTTCTAGAGTGCCTCATTGTGGTCCAGATCGGAATTGTCGTTGTCGCTCAAGGCATTCCCCGATAGACTCATGGGTTGAATCTGGCCTTGCCTGCCGGGTTTGGGGTAGCCGCCGAAAAGCGGGGATCACGAATCCGATGGGGCTTTGTCGGGTGGGTTCGCCCGCCTCCTCAGGATTTATGGGACTGCACCGAAATGGATCTAAAAAAACTTCAAGCCCCCCTTGATACCCAGCTGGCATTGCTGGGCTTCGAGTTGGTCTATTTGGAAGCCGCCAAAGAGGGCAAGGACGACATCCTGCGCCTTTTTATCGATCATCTGGATGGCTCGCGCCCCATCACCCTAGACGACTGTATTCGTGCCAACGAGGGACTGGTTGCCTGGATGGATGTGGAATTTCCCTCGCTGCGTGAAGACATTGGCGTAGAAATCTCCAGTCCTGGGTTGGAGCGGCCCCTCACGAAACCGGAGCACTTCCGTCGTTACGCGGGTCGCCTCTGTCGAATTCAAACCTCCATGCCCTTGAATGGTCAAAAGCGTTTCAAGGGCTGGATTGGTGAAGTGAGTAGTGAATCCGTGACCATTGAGGAGGACGGTGTTCTGAAAGCCGTTCCTTTCTTGGATATGCAAAAGGCGCGGCTCGCGCCCTTTGATGAAGCAAAAGCACCTAAACCCCGTATCGTGGCGATGGCCGCGGTCGAAGTATCAGCCGGTGTAGAGAAAAGCTCCGGCGAGGAGGCGTAAACATGGCGACCGTTGCCACTACTTTCTTTGATAGCGTCAAGATGATCGCTGCCGAAAAGGGCATTCCCGAAGAGGATGTCTTCAAGGCGGTCGAAGAATCGCTTGTCAAAGCAGCAGAAAAATATTTTCAGGGCATGGATTTCTACGGAAATTTCCAGGCCCAGATGGATCGGGAGACCGGCGAGTTCCACGTTTACGCCCTGAAGCAGGTCGTGAAGGAGGTAGAAGAAGAGGATCTCGAAATTAGCCTGGAAGAGGCTCAGGGGCTCAATCCTGACGCCGCTGAAGGCGACACACTATGGCTGCCCCAAGACACCTCCATGCTCGGGCGCATCGCTGCTCAGGCTGCCAAGCAGGTCCTGGTTCAGAAGGTGCGAGAAGCTGAACGTGAGCGCATCTATGTTGATTTCGCGGATCGCATGGGCGAAGTTGTTGTGGGTGAAGTGAAGCGTTTCGAGAAGAGCGCCATCATCCTCGAAGTGGATCGCGTGGAAGCGATGCTGAAGCGCAGCGAAGCTTTGCGAGGCGATCGCTTCGACAAGGGTCAGCGCATCCGCATCGTCATTATCAGTGTTGACAAGAGCGCCAAGGATCCCCAGGTGCAGGTTAGCCGCACGGATCCCAGGTTGCTGGTGAAGCTCTTCGATCAGGAAGTTCCTGAAATTCACGATGGCACCGTGGTCATTCGCTCCTGCGTTCGCGAAGCCGGAGATCGCGCCAAGGTTGCCGTTCAGAGTGTGGACCCCGATGTGGATCCCGTGGGCGCCTGTGTGGGCCTCAAGGGCAGCCGCGTTCAGGCCATCATTCGCGAACTTAAGAACGAGAAGATTGATATTGTCCGCTACGACGAGGACGTGACCCGCTTCATTGCCAACGCCCTTAATCCTGCCAAGGCGCTGCGTGTCAACGTGTTGGATGCCGAAACCCACCGGGTGGAAGTGGTAGTCGATGACGAACAGCTCTCCATCGCCATCGGTAAGCGTGGTCAAAACGTTCGACTGGCTGCCAAGTTGACGGGCTGGAATATCGATGTCCGTAGCGAAAGCGAAAAGCGTCGTGAGGCCGAAGTCGCCATGGGTGTAGCCCTGACTGAAGTTGCTGTCGTGACTGAGCCCGAAGCGATCAGTTCGCAGTTGCTGGCTGAACTTGGCGAGGTAGAAGGTCTTGACGAAGCGATAGCTAAGCAACTTTTGGCAGCTGGCTTCTCGGATGCGAAATCGCTGTACACTGTCACGGTCGATCAGTTGCTCAGTGTGGATGGTATGGATCAGGACCTTGCCTTCCGACTGATTGATGCCGTGCATAAGCGTTTCGGAGAATAGGCGAGTCGCTGAATCTCTTCCGCACATAAACAACGATTGAGGTAAGCCCTTTCATGCTGCGCATCAACCAATTTGCCAAAGACCATGGCGTGAGTAACACCGATGTCATCGAGGTGCTCGAAAAGCGTCTCGGCATCGCTGGCAAGAGCCATAGCTCCAACCTGACCGACGACCAGGCCGCCCTGCTGCAGGGCGTGTTTGAATCCAAGCCGAAAGGCACGGAAGAACCGGCCCCGTCTCCTCGGCCATCGGCCCCTGTTCGTGTCGTCAAGGCACATCCAGCGGCTCCCGCAGCCGTTTCTGCGCCAGCGCCGCCTCCTGTCCACGCCCCAGCGGTGCTGGTCAAGAAGGCTCCGGTTCAAGAGTCGGCAGCCACTCAGGCGGAACCAGTAAAGGTTGAACAGGCCGCGCCTGCCACTCCTTCGGCTGTTTCTCCTGCGCCGGTTCCGGCTATTCAGCCGCCTGCGGATCAGTCCCAATCCTTCTCTCGGCTGCGCGTTTCGCAGGCTCCGGCTCCCACGCCCAAGCCCAGCGAACCTGCCCGCTACATTCAGCTACCGCAGGCTCCTGTGCCCAGGCCCAAGGCCGAGCCCGGCGCAAAGGCCGTGATTCAACGGCCCGGACAGCCCGGACAACCTGGACAAGCACCGTCTGGCCAGGTTCGGCGCTCCGGCATGCCGCAGCCTGAAAAGACCGTATTGCCCATGGCCACCAATACCGGCAAAGGCGAAATCAAGCACGAACCAACGCCTAATCCTGCGGTGCGACGGTTCTCTTCGCTGCCTTCCATCAGTCAACTCCAACCCGAGGGCGGGTTTACTAAAATCACCATGTCCGACACGCCTGCACCAGCTCCACGGGTACAGCAGCCGGCTCGGTACATTCAGTTGCCTCAGCCCCGCCCCGTTGGCGGCGGCCCAAGCCGCCCGAGTGGTCCAGGTGGCCCAAGCCGTCCCAGTGGTCCTGGCGGTCCTAATCGGCCCAGTGGTCCTGGAGGCTCACGCCCCAGTGGCCCCGGTGCTCGTCCTGGCGGCGGACCCGGCGCTCGCCCAAGTGGTCCCTATCGGCCCAGTGGCCCTGGGGGTCGTCCGAGCGGTGGGCCAGGGCGTAGTCCTGTCATTCCGAACACCGGTCCCATCGATCCCAATGCCCAAAAGGGTCCTGGTCGCGGTGCCTCTGCCCATGGGAAGAAGAAGAAGGGCTATACCAAAGAGCAGCAGGAGATGGACCTCAAGCTGCGCCAACCCCGCTCCCGCGCTCAGCAGATCGCTACTGAATATATTGATGACGAAATCGGCATCGTCATGCTGTCCGAGGGTGTGACCGTCAAGGAACTGGCCGAGAAGTGCAATCGTGCCGCCAAGGATGTCATGGCCAAGCTGTTGCATCGTGGCATGTTTGTCACCATCAACCAGCCCTTGGATACCGATC
>JAUYES010000683.1 GCA_030691225.1 Holophaga sp.
CATCGGTAGGCAGCGGCACGCGAATTTCAAGGCAATGGGCGGTGGCGATGAATCCATCTTTTTCCAGGACCTTCCAGGGCACATCCACTCGCTTCGGTCCGATGAGGGAAAATACATCTTCTTCCTTGCCGTCCTCACGCACCAGGGTTGCGGTGAGGCCCAGGCGACGCTTGGCCTGAAGCTCGGCCACGGCACGAAATACCGGCGCAGGCAGCATGTGCACTTCGTCGTGAACGACCAGCCCCCAATTGGCGGCCTCGAAAAGTTTGAAATGCTCGAAAGGCGCTTCCTTGCTTCTTCGGTAGGTCAAAATTTGGTAGGTGGCGATGGTGACCGGTTTGATTTCCTTGGTGTCGCCCGTATAGAGGCCGATCTGGTCCTCAGTTAGCGTGGTCTTATCCAGCAGTTCCTGCTTCCACTGCTTAACGGCGGTCACGTTGGTGGTGAGCACAAGGGTGCGGGTTTGGAGTCGCTCCATGCAGCCAATCCCGATGATGGTCTTACCCGCACCGCAGGGCAGCACCAAGACACCGGCTCCGCCCTCGGGACCGCCTCCCGCATGAAAAACATCGGCGGCGGCCTTCTGATAAGCCCGCAGCCGAAAGGGACGGCCACTTCCGGCTAAGTTTTCGCGGAGTTGAAAGTTGAGTGGGTCGCCATCTTTATAGCCCGCCATATCCTGCACGGGATGCCCCAAGCGGATGAGCTGAAGTTTGACTTCGCCACGCTTGCCATCCAAAAGAAAGACACCGCGCTGATCGGAGTAAGGTTCGGCTAAAAGGCCCTGCAAGCTCTTCTGGTTTTCGATTTCCCAAAACAATCCACGATCATCCATCTCAAGGGCCAGCCGATCGTCCTTGCGAACAAGCTTGAGTTTGCCGTAGCGAGTGCCGTGATCCTGGATTTCCTGAATCAGATTCTGGGGTACGGAATACTTAGACCACCGGTCGAGAGTGTCCAGGATGTCTTGACAGCTCACCCCGGATGCCGAAGCGTTCCAGAGGGAAAGGGGAGTAACGCGATAGGTGTGGATGTGCTCGGGACTTTTCACCAACTCGGCGAAACGGGCTAATTCATCGCGCACTTGTTCGAAGGCGGGATGGGCCACTTCCAGCAGAAGTGTGCGATCGCTTTGGACGATCAACGGGTTGTCGGGGCGCATGGCGATCACAGGTTCACCTGAAAGCGTGAGACGGTAAACCTTCGAGCCTAGTGCCGGATTCCAGTAGGGTCAACGAAGGGTATTGGAGGAAACCCATCAAAATCAGGAATGGTTTTCATGGCTGTTTTGTGAGAATCTGATAGATCCCTGTGCGCAGGTGGAGTGCGAGGTTTCATGGCTCAGACCCATTACCGTTTGCTGTCCAACTGCACCGATGCGCAACTCCGGATTATCTGTGAACGCAGGAAGTTGCCTTTACCCCAGCACTGGGACGAAAGTCCTGAAGGGCGGGTGCGCTTGCTGAAGACCATGGTCTTTCATCTCGAAGATAACAAGCAGCTTACGAACACCTTGGCCGATTTGGATGGGGCTCATTTAAAAGCCATCAAACGGTTGGCGGAAGATGCCGCTCAACCCGAGGAGATCTTTGTTCCCCTGCTTGCTGATCTGGGCTTGATTCTGCCCGACACCGATCAATGGGGATTGGCCGAGCGAGTGGCCGATGCTCTGGCGGATTTCGACGATGGAGCCCTCAGTTTTCAAGCGGAGCCAAGCGTGGTTCTTGAGGAATGTCTGCCGTACGGGTTTGCCCTGGCGCTGACATCGGTGCTGCTTCGCTGCATGGGCGGTATCCGTGTGCTCAAGGGTGGATTGCCGGCCAAAAAGGAATTGGGTCAGCTGCTTAATCGCAACGCATTGTTGAAGGAAGAGAGGGACGCGACCCTTGTCTTCGCTCTGCTTCATCGTCTGGGTTTTCTGTGGAGCCGAGAGGGCCGCGTGGATACCCTGCTGCCGGCCGTGTTGGCCCACCCTTCACGCTGGGTGGCAGAGCGGTCCTTTGCGAAATTGCTGGAGGATGATCTCAAGCTTTGGAATATGCCCCCAGCGGAGGATCGCGCTTTCCTGATGCGCCACCTGCTCGAGCGCAAGGGTCAATCCTTGGCCGTACATCCCTTCCTATCGTTTTTGAAGACGCTTCATCCCTTAGACGAAGAGCGCACGCGGGAAGCCTTTTTACCGTTTCTGCATCGCATGGGCATGGTGACCATGGATTCTGAGCGCAATCATTTGATGCTGACTCCCCACGGTGAAGCTCTGGCCAGCGAGTATCTGCTTCGGGATCACCGAGGCACCGAAGCTCATTGGGCACCTTTCATGGTGGATCAGCCCCTGATCATCCAACCCAACCTCGAACTCTTGACGCCCATGGGGCAGAATCCTCACCGCTTGCTTCAACTGGCCCAGCTTGGAGAAGTGGAGTCCCTCGATGCCATGATCAGTTTAAGGGTTGGTCACGATACCCTTATCCGCGCACTAGATATGGGGCTCAGCATTGATGAGATTCGCCAGCATCTGAGTGGTGGCGCCATCAACCTGCCCCAAACCCTGACACAGCTCCTGGACGATCTCGCTGATCGATTGGGTGAAGTGGAAGTGGTGCAGGGCGTGCGGTTGGTCAAGGCGCGCACACCCCACTTGGCAGAAGAATTACTGGTGCGAACAGAATTGGCGCCCTTGGCGTTGACCCAGATCAGCGACACCGTGCTGGAGGTCAATGGTCCGGCCAATGCCTTTGAGTTGCTCAAAGAGGCCGGGTTTTTGCCCAAGCCCGGGCGCTACTTGCCCTTGAGCCTGGATGGCGATGAATCCCTGTACCTCTGGGCCTTGGCTTGCCTTGCGTTTGTGAATGAAAAGGGGATGAATCATCATCTCGACCCTGTGCGCCAAATGATCCAAGGTGCTTTGCACCGTATTCAAAACGAAGACCCCACGCTTTATAGCGAAGTGCTGCGCAGGGTGCCCATGCTCAATCTTGGCGGTGGCCCTCAGGCTCAGGAAGAAAGCTCGCGAATTTTGGAATACGGGGCTCGCTACAACCTTGTGGCAGAAATCACCTATATGCCTCTGGCCGCTCATCGCAGCCAGCAGCGTCGAGTGACCCCCCAAGCCGTGGAGGGCGATCATCTTCGGGCCTTTTGTCACCTTCACCAGGAAGAAATGACCTTTCGCCTAAGCCGCATCATCGGTGTTCGTCTGCTCAATGAAAAGGGCTGGACGCCGGGGATGCACTCTCAGGCTGGTTAATTAACCTAATTCCGACATCCGCTTGTCGATGCGTTCGGCCATGCGTTCCAGCAGTTCCTTGAGTTCGCCACGAGCCTCCTTGCCGTCCTTGTCGATCTTGCGTTCGATCTGCATCACGGCTTTTTGAAGCTGGTTGATGATTCCCTTGATCTCATCGAGATCATCCATGAGCTGGTTAACTCGGGCATCTGGCGGACGGCTATTGCTGAACACCGCCATTCCAGCCAAGACTGCCGCCAAGGCTGAAACTAGCAAAATGAGGAAAAGAAGGCTGTTGCCCATATCAGATCTCCACTAGGTTCATCGTAGCGGGATCCACGGAACTTGAATCAGTTCCCCTTGACCTGTTGAGTATTGGTAGCGGCAGGAATGGAATTGCGATCGATGGGGATCACCAATTCTTTCCCGAAACGGCGGAACGCTTTGGGATCTTCCTTCTGAATAGCGCGAACGAGTTCGTCCTTGGCTTGGCGTTCAGTTTTGATTTGAGCGCTGGCCGCCACGAGTTGTTGCCGGTAGTCATTGGTCTGCCGGGCAAGATCTTGGGCAAGCACATCGGCCCTTTGTTTCTGCTGGATGCCCCAGGCGCCGAGCCCGGTCAGCACAAGGGCAAAAGGCAGGGCTGCAGCCATGAGCATCCAATTGGGTTTGCGACGTGCGGTATTCCGGCGACGCTGGGCCTCCCGACGGAGATCCTCGGCCAGGGCCACCAATTCAGGAGTGACCTCGGCTTGAAAGAAATTCGGGGCGGGGCCGCCCAGGAGTCCCCGGAGTTCTTCGCGCAGGGCGCGATCTTCAGCGGGTTCGTCGAGGCGGGCAGTTTCAAGCCAGGGCATGAATGCCTCCAGATGGGTTCAAAAGATCACGAAGCTGGCTCTTGGCCCGGTGGATACGGGTCTTAACGGTGGCTTCTGGGATGCCAAGGGCGTCGGAAATTTCCTTGATAGAAAGGCCTTCAACAACGAAAAGCCACAGCGCCTCACGGAAATTGGGCGAAAGGGTGCGCATGCGTTCCCTTACTTCAGCACTGAGCAAAAGCTCTTCTGCCTCGGCGCCACGCCCTTGTTCGACTACGGCATCTAGGCTGAGGTTCCGATTTTTCATCGGCCGACGCTCGGTTAGGGCGAGGGTTCTTACGGTGCCATACAAAAAAGCCGTGGGGTGATCTACGGGGACATCGCGCTGCATGAGAATGACAAAGGCTTCCTGCGCGATATCTTCGGGATAGACAGCGCCATAGCGGAGCGCATAGCTGACTAAGCGGGGGTACAGCGCCGCAAATGCCTCATGAAATTCCGAAGGCGGCCCAAAAGGGGTCGAGGTTATGTTCACAAATGGCATGCCTAGCTCCAGGCTATCAATGCGCTCAGTAGGGCCTTGGTTCCCAGCTTGGGTTCCGCCCAGGACCAAGTAGTCTAATGGAATGGGTATTCGTTCGAGTCATAGGCATGCCACGGTGGAGGGGCGATGAATAACCCCCTGCGACCCTGGCGGGATGCCTTGGAAGATATAGGCTTGATGGGCCTAGTGCCGCCCTTTGTGGAGCCATCCCCGGCAGAAGACGTTCAGGTTGCTGCAGCGGTCCGTCAGGAGTCTGCGTCTCGACCCATGTCGCGCCCCGAACCTCGTTTTGCGCCATCGCCGGTTGCTTTTATGCCCCCGACCGACCCCGTGGGCTGCCCCACTTCGGAGTCTCTTGGGGCTGCCAAAACCCTGGCCGAACTGGAAACCTGCATTAAGGGCTGCCTTGCTTGCCCCCTGGGTGCCCAGCGCATCCGGATGGTATTTGGTGAAGGTCATCCCGAGGCTCGGCTCATGTTCATCGGTGAAGGACCCGGCCAGGAAGAAGATCTTCAAGGTCGTCCTTTTGTGGGAAAAGCCGGTGAATTGCTCGACAAGATGATCGTCGCCATCGGCATGAACCGTTCCGAAATATACATTGCAAACGTGGTTAAGTGTCGCCCGCCCGATAACCGCACCCCCACTTCGGCCGAGGCTCAACGTTGCCTTGGATACTTGAAAAGGCAAATCGAATTGATCCGCCCCGAGGTCATCGTTCTATTGGGAAAAACGCCACTGCAGGAGCTTTTAGGCATTTCTACCGGTATTACCCGGATGCGAGGTCAATGGCAGCGGTTAGACCTGCTGGGGGGTATTCCCGTCATGCCAACCTTTCATCCAGCCTATGTATTGCGCCAGTACACCCAGGATGTCCGTGCCGCTGTATGGAGCGATTTGAAGGCTGCCAAAGGCTGGTTGGATAGCCATCCAACGCCTAGCCAATGATCTCGCGGAGTCGGAGCTGGCTTGCTTCGGACATGGTTAAAAAATGGATGCCCAAGCCCAGGAATTCGAGCATGGGTTCTTCAGACTGGGTGCCGATGGCATAGCAAACGTGGGCCGTAATGTGCCCTTGGGGGAAATCGGGATGTTCAAAAGATAATTGTTCCAGCACCGTTCCCTGAGTAAAAACGCTGTGATCACGCTGGGAAACCATGGCAAAACAACCACCCAGGCTAACGTTGGTGATCCGAACATTTTGGAATAGGTGACCCTTCACGAGGAACCGGATGGCATGTTCGGGTCCTAAATAAAGGCGATGGGTATCTCTGCGTTCAGCGGCAGTATTCATGTAATTCCTAGCAGAAATTGGGGCCTTGTCAGACCTTACCCTCTTTCCCAAAATCCTTGAAGCCGTTAGACTGGGGAGCACCAAAATGGCCTAACCCACCGCGGGAAAGGGGCCCCAATCGGGGAGCCCTGGCAGGGATTGGTACCCTGCCTAACCACCTAGGGGACGACGCGAACGCGCTGGCCGTCATCAATCTGGAGTCCATCATGGAAATCCTCCTCATCGAGAACGTAGGGAAATTGGGTGTTCGCGGCGATGTCGTGACCGTTAAAGACGGTTATGCCCGCAATTTCCTGCTCCCCCGCAAAAAGGCCCTACCGGTAACGGCTGGCAACAAACGCCAGATCGAACTGGAAAAGGAGCGCAATCTGAAGCTGCGCGCCAAGGAGCTGTCGGAAGCCCAGACGCTCAAGGAGAAGCTGGAAGCCGTTGTTCTCACCGTGGCCAAGAAGGTCGGCGAAAACAAGCACCTCTTTGGTTCCGTCACCAATGCCGATGTGGCTGAAATGCTCAAGGCCAAGGGCTTCGATATCGAGAAGCAGTCCATCAGCCTGCCCCACGTCAAGGATCTAGGCACTCATGCTGTCGATATCCGCATTTACACGGGCGTTCATGCCAAGTTGAACCTGGAAGTCACCGCGCTCGCCGAGTAGCGGACTGTTGAATTTCCCCGGAGCCCGTGCTGTTTTAGTACGCTCCTTCGTATCAATCCCCACCTGAAAGGTTTCCCATGACCAAGAGCACCACCAAGCCCGAAACCCTCGGCATTCCCGAACTTGCCGCCACCCTTGCCGAAGCCCAGGACCTGACCAAAGCCCGCGCCAAAGCCACCGTCGATGGACTTCGTGACGATATCGTCACCAACCTGCTGGCTGGCAAGCGCGTGAATATCTTCGGCCTCGGCACCTTCGAAGTCCGCGATACCAAGGAAAAGGTCGGCCGCAACCCCAAGACCGGCGAATCCATCAAGATCCCCGCCGGCCGCAAAGTCGTCTTCAAGGCCGCCAAGGGCCTCAAGGATCAGATGTAATTTGTAAGGTTCCAAAGCAAAGGCCGCCCGCAAGGCGGCCTTTGTCGTAACGGCTGCGACCCAGCGGCTATGTCACCATTCGACCGAAGCGAAGCGAAGGGAGAATAG
>JAUYES010000685.1 GCA_030691225.1 Holophaga sp.
TTCCTGGGCCATGGCTCGCGCGTTCTGCCGCTGATGATCTCCGGCGCTGGCGGGAAATGGCACCAGGATCGCGGGTCGACCGCAGGCTTTTAGTTCCGCGCAAGTGCTGGCGCCCGAGCGGGAGATCACCACACTGGCCGCTTCCAATTCGGTGGCCATCGAATCGAGAAAGGGCGTCAGGCGATGCCGCGCGTCATGCTCGCGCTTGGTTAATGCCTCGAAATCCCGCGCTCCGGTCTGATGCACAACTTCCCAATCGGGAAAGCGCTCCAAGAGTTGTGGTGCCAGCCCCATAAGAGCCTCGTTCAAAGGGCGAGCCCCGCCGCTGCCACCCAACACCAGCAATCGATAGGGAGGCTGAAGCACATCGACCCCAGCAAATTCCCGCAGAAAGTCTTCCCGCACGGGCGTTCCCACGAATCGGCAGCGTGCCCGAGGCAGCCTGCTCTCTGCCGCCGCCATGCCGCACCAGACCCGCTGCGCTCCAGGGGCCAAGAGGCGAATCAGCCAGCCGGGTTCGGCGTTGGATTCATGTAAAAAGTAGGGAATGCCCATGGAACGAGCGGCAAAGAGGGCCGGTGCCGAAGCGTAGCCCCCCGTGGCGATCACGGCTCGAGGACGCTGAACCTTCCACCGAGCTCTAAGTTCGGCCATCGCTCGCCAAAGCTTCCCCAGGCTTTTCAGGACTCGAAGGGGCGAACGGCCAAGGAATCCCTCCACATCCAAGAGCAAATAGGGCCAGCCGCTCTCGGGAAGTTTGCCAGCTTCGATGCCGCGCTTGGCGCCCACGAACACGATGGGAAGCTCCGCCCAGCGCAGCTTTGCGCCTTGAGCCAAGGCCAGCGCAGGGAAGTAATGCCCGCCAGTACCGCCACCGGTAAGCACCAATGCGTTCGAGAAATCCGGATCGATAGACATCATCCTTTCAGGCTACTCGCCCGCGCTTCTCAGCGGAATCGAGAGTCCGAGGTAGAATCATCGGCTACGCCGTCCCCAAAAGGCGGCTTCGAATGGAGTCCACATGAAGATCCTGGTCGCCCTCAAGCAGGTGCCCGACACCGAAACAAAAATCAAAGTAGCCGCGGGCGGAACCAGCCTGGACCCAGCCGACGTCAAGTGGATCACTAGTCCCTACGACGAATATGCCCTGGAAGAAGGCCTGCGCCTCAAAGAAGCCAAGGCCGCGGAAGTAACCACCGTTTCCGTAGGCGAAGAAAAGGCCAAGGATGTGCTGCGTAATTCATTGGCCCTGGGCGCCGATAACGCCGTGCTGCTGAAATCCACAGAGACCGGCGATCCCCTGGCCGTGGCCAAGATCCTGGCAGCCTATGCCGAAGGCAAGGGCTTCGATCTGGTGCTCTTCGGTAACAAGGGCTTTGGCTCCGATAACGGTGCCGTGGGCGCCATGGTGGCGGAACTGCTAGGCCTTTCCCAAGCCAACCTCGTGACCAAACTGGAAGTGGGCGAAGGCACCTTCCGCGCCGAACGCGAAGGCGACGGCGGCACCGAAGTTGTGGAAGGCAGCCTACCCGCCGTGATCACGGCCCAGCGCGGTCTTAACGAGCCCCGCTACGCAAGCTTGAAGGGCATCATGGCGGCCAAGAAAAAAACCATCGAAGAAGTGGATGGAGCCACCGTTTCCGCCGCCATGATCGTAAGCGCCCTCACCCTTCCGCCCGCCCGACCCGAAGGCCGGAAACTCGATGGCGACGCCGCCACCCAGGCCCAAACACTCCTGGGCCTGCTGCGCGACGAAGCCAAGGTTCTGTAATTTTCGACCAACGTGAATTGAAGGGGATAACGATGATTCTAGTTTTTTGTGAACTCAAAGATGGCAAGATCCGCAAAGCAAGTTTGGAAGCGCTTTCCGAAGCGCGCAGGCTGTCGGGCGATGCACCCGTGGCCGCCCTGTTCGTGGGTACTTCCTGTGTAGGATCCAACGATGCAGCCACCTTCGGCGCCGATGCCATCATCAATGTGGAAGGCCCCGCGCTCGGTGCCTATTCCAGTGATCTTTTTGCCGCCGTCATTGCCGATGCGGTGAAGGCCAAGGGCGCTACCGCCCTCCTGGGCGCCGCCACGCCCCTGGGCAAGGATGTGCTGCCTCGCGTGGCCGCCAAGCTCGATGCGGGCTACGCCGCCGAAGTGACCAGCCTCGCGCTGGTGGGCAGCAAGCTCCAAGCCATTCGCCCCGTGTATGCCGGCAAGGCCTTCGCCACGGTGGATTTCAGCAGCAGCATCCAGGTTGCGAGCACCCGTCCCAATGTCTTTTCGGCGACCGAATGCCCCAAGGCCGGTGCCGTGGAAACCCTGCCCGTGCCCGCCGTGGATTTCAAAGCCATCGTGAAGGAAATCCTCGCCAAGGGCGGCGGAAAACAGGATCTCACCGAGGCCGACGTGATCGTTGCCGGTGGCCGTGGCCTGAAGGAAGGTGCCAACTTCAAGCTATTGGAAGATCTGGCGGACGCCATCGGCGGCGTGGTAGGTGCTAGCCGAGCCGCCGTAGACGCGGGCTGGGGCATTCCCCACAGCATGCAGGTGGGCCAGACCGGCAAAGTGGTGAGCCCCACGCTCTACATCGCCTGCGGCATCAGCGGTGCCATTCAGCACGTGGCCGGCATGAGCGGCTCCAAGGTCATCGTCGCCATCAACAAGGATCCCGAAGCACCGATCTTCAAGCTGGCGAACTACGGGATTGTGGGTGATCTCTTCGAAGTCCTCCCGGAATTAACCAAAGCCGCGAAAGCCCTGTCTCTCGCCAAATAATGCCCCCTTACAAAACGAGTCCCGGCAATGCCGGGACTCGTTTTGTACCGAGAAAGATCAAACGGGTTCGAAGCCTTCGGAATAAAGATAATCCCGAGCATCTTCGGGATCGCCGAAGCGGGCGATGATTTCCACGCCTTCGCGGGCATCCCCATCGGCCAGATCCAGGCTGGAAAGGCCTTCCCGAATGATGCAGGCACCGCCGATTTCATCGAGGCCTAACTGCACCAATTCCCAGGCCACGCCGTGCTCGTCGTGCCAGACTTCGACCCGCATGCTCACCTAGGTGGCCTTCTCGAAAAAGAGAACGACCATGCCAAAACCCACGCGATCACCGGGTTTCAATTCGCGAGCATCGCCAGGGGCCAAGCGATCACCCTTGATGTAAGTGCCGTTGGCCACACCGTGTTCTTCCACCAGGAAGTAGCGGTTGTGCTCGCAGAGCACGCGGGCATGGCGACGAGAAATGCTGAGCTGAGGATCTTCGTCGGTGAGATCGATATCGGGATGAATCCCAGTGTTGGGATCGAAGCGGCCCACCAGTGCGCCATGGGCCGTGATTGGAAATTTTTTGCCAGAAACG
>JAUYES010000701.1 GCA_030691225.1 Holophaga sp.
CTGGATCGATCCTTCCGCACCATGGCTTTGTCGCTACGCACCGAGAAAAAACTCGAGACTGAGCGCAACTGGCTCAAGAACGGCCTGAATGAATTGAACGAATTGCTGCGGGGTGACCAGGATTCCAAAGCCCTGACGGAAAGGCTCATCCGATTCTTTGCTGAGTATCTAAAGGCAGGCGTTGGCGCCCTGTATTTGTTCGATGCTGAAGCCCGCGATTTAGTGCTGATGGCCACCTATGCCCACACGCGGCGCAAGCACCTAGGGGATCGCTTCGCCTTGGGTGAAGGTCTGCTGGGGCAAGCCGCCCAAGAAGGCAAATTGATCTGCCTATCCAAGATTCCCGGAGACTACCTTCCCATCGGCTCAGCCCTGGGCGAAGGCACTCCATGTGCAGTGGTGGCCCTGCCCTTCTTGCAGGATGGTACCCTCATCGGCGCCCTGGAACTGGGTGCCTTCCGCGAATTCAGCCCCTCCGAATTGGATTTCCTTGAGCAAGCCATGGGGATTTTGGCCATCGGCCTGGACATGAATCTTTCCCGCCAAAAAATCGTGCACCTGCTTCAGCAAAGCCAGGCCCAAGAAGAAGAACTGCGGGCCCAACAGGAAGAACTCCAGCAAAGCAATGAAGAACTCGAAGAACGCGCTCAGTTGCTGGAACAGCAGCGAGAGGAAATTCGCCGCAAGAGCCTGGCCATGGAAGCCGCCAATCGAGAGATCGAAGCCCAGACCGAAGAAGTGCAACGTGTAAGCACCTACAAATCTCAGTTCCTGGCCAATATGTCCCACGAACTACGCACGCCACTGAACAGCCTCATGATCCTGTCCAAGTTGCTGGCGGATAACAAGGACGGCAACCTCACCGCCAAACAGGTGGAATTTTCTACCACCATTCATGGCGCAGGCCGGGATCTGCTGACCCTGATCAACGACATCCTGGATATCTCCAAGATCGAAGCCGGGCGGATGGAGTTTGTCTATGACGAGGTGGTCGTGGAGGATCTGATCGAACAGGCCGCGGCCATCTTCCGCCCGCTGGCCGCGGAAAAAGGGCTCGATTTCACGGTGGTGCTGGCACCCAGCGCAGCCCGCACCCTGCGCACCGATGCCCAGCGCGCCCAGCAAATCTTAAAAAACCTTTTAGCTAACGCCATCAAGTTCACGGAAAAGGGTGCCATTTCACTGGAGGTCACGGCCCCTGGGCCAAGCCAGAACCCCTTAGCCGTTTCGGCCGTGGCCTTTTCCGTGCGGGATACGGGGATTGGCATTCCCCAAGACAAATTCGACCGCGTGTTCCAGGCCTTCCAGCAGGCGGATAGCGAAACCAGCCGACGCTTTGGAGGCACGGGCTTAGGCCTCTCCATTTCCCGACAATTGGCCCGGGGTATGGGCGGCGAGCTCGTCTTGGAAAGCCAGGAGGGCACGGGCAGCACCTTGACCCTGTATATTCCCCTGATCCATTCCAACCTTCCTGCTCCCGTCGTCGTCCCTGCGGCCATGACCATTTCCACCAAACCCACGAAGACAGCGAGCTTGTCGGATGATCGCGATCTGCTGGCGCCTGGGCAACGCTGCATCCTGATTGTGGAAGACGATCGTTCCTTTGCCTCGATCCTGATCGACTTGGTGCGCGAGCATGGCTTCGCGGCCCTCCACGCTGCCGATGGACACACGGGGGTGGAAATGGCCGAGCAATTCCTCCCCAGTGCGATTCTCTTGGATGTCATGCTGCCGGGCCTCGATGGTTGGGGCGTGATGCAGCGTCTCACCGATAAACTGCGCACTCGCCACATTCCCGTGCATTTCCTCACGGCCCTGGACGAACGCCAGAAGGGCCTGGCCATGGGCGCCATCGGTTATTTCACAAAACCCGTCAGTCCTGAGCAATTGGAGAGCATTCTCGCCAACGTGGAAGCATCCGTATCCAAGCAGGCCCGCAATCTGCTGCTGGTGGAAGACGATCCCATCGAAGCGAAGAGCCTCTGTGCCCTGCTGGAGGACCGGCATATTCAAATCTACACAGCTAGCAGTGGTGCGGAGGCCATCCGGATCTTCGGCGAACAACCCTTCGATTGCATCGTGCTCGACCTTGGCCTAGCCGATATGTCGGGTTTCGAAGTGTTGGAGCACCTGCACCAAATGGATGAAAAACGTCGAGTGCCCGTGATCATCCATTCGGGTCGCGATCTCACCCGGGAGGAGCAAACCCGCCTGGAGCGCTATTCCGAAAGCATCATCCTGAAAGGCGCCAAAAGTCCGGAGCGACTGCTCAACGAGGTGACGCTCTTCCTGCACGTAGTGGAAAGCCAAATGCGCCCCGAACAGCAGCGACTGATCCGCGCCAGCCTGGATCGCGATGGCATCTTTCAAGATAAAAAAGTCCTGGTGGCTGACGACGATATGCGCAACGTGTTTTCGCTCGCCAGCATCCTTGCCGAAAAGGGCATGGAAATTTTCGAAGCCGAAAATGGGCGCATCGCCTTGACACAATTGGAGGCCCACCCGGAGACCGACATCATCCTGATGGATGTGATGATGCC
>JAUYES010000703.1 GCA_030691225.1 Holophaga sp.
CGAGAAGGGGAGCACCTTCGCAAGCACTACCCAGACCACTCCCAGGATGGCTAGACCCAGGAAACAGAAGACAGCGGCGTTTGCCACATGGCCCCACAAATCATAGTTGGTCATCACTTACCCCCTCTGAAACCGTGATTATGCAAGAAGGTTCGGTAGCCGCCAGGCGTTTGCCGAACGCTGGGTGGAATGTCAACACGACGGTGGGAGCCGAAAAATTCTCGACCAAGAAGGCCATTGGCGCTTACAAGGCCAAAACCCCCGACTAATGCCAGCAGGTAGAAAATTTTCATTTATCACCTCAGCTACTATTCGAAGCCGAATACATGCTTTCCTGCCAGCGGCGACTTTCAAAGGAAAGGGCGCGCAGGGCGGCCAAGGCAGGAACTATCAGAATGGCCAGAAGAGCAATCAAGTAATAGGACCAGCGCATGACACCCGACCGCACTTCGACGGTAAAAGCCTTGACCGGTGGGGTGGGGCCATCCCACTGGGGGGAAATCGCCATCAGGTAGTTCCCGGCGGGAAGGGCCGAAAGGTAGACCGTTCCAGTCTGCGCTCCCTCTTTCCAGGCTCCATCGCTATCGGATCCGAAGTAGTAGCTGGAGGATGTCTCGAAGAGTTCCGCAACGCCAGTGTCCTGGTTCACGATGGAACCTTCCACCCCGATCCAGCTATTCATGACGGGGGCATTGAGTTTCACTTCGATGTTTTTGTGGCCGTCCTCCACCCGGAAAGGCTGCGAGAAAAAGATCGGTTCTTGAGCGGCCTCGGCAGGAGGTGTCACTGCTTGGATTTTGGGAAGGCGTTCCGCCAAGTTGTAGCTTCCCCTGTGGATCAGCTTTTCCCGATGCGTGGCGCCATTCCAGACCAACAAGATGAACAGCAAGACCAAGGAAACTAGCATCCACAGGCCCATTTGGCGGGCGCGCGACCAGAGAGGATTGGGTTGGTTCGAAGCAATATTCTGAGGCGCAGGAGCACTGCCTTTCAGGTTAAAGGCCTTCCAAACTTCCGCGCCTTCCAGGTAGGTGCTCCGTGACCAGTTGATTTCTTCGCCTCCGCCCGGATGTTGCTGCCGTTCTTCCGCCAGACTGATCGGAGCACGCACGAATTCCGCGACCTGGGCTCGCTCGTTTATCTCGACCTTCCAGTAGCATTCCCCATAGACGCCCTGGACATGGGCTTCCACATCCTGGAATCGCTTGTAGGTTTCTCCTTGGTAGGACAAGGCTTTGGCGTTGGCTCCGGTGCGACTTATTTCCGAAGGAGGGACATTCTCAGCCAAGTTCCAATGACCGTCGCTTTCCACCAGCCAGCGGAATCCGTGCTTAGGATCCATCATCAAATACTCGCCCCAATCGTAGGTAACCCCTTCGATGATGCAGGCCCGGCGGAGAAAGCCCACGCAAACCAGCGGCACACCGCGGAGATGCCCCTCGGTACCTAAAGGAATCCACATGCGGGCATCTGGCTGCTTTACAGAGCGCAAGTAAATTAATTTTCCTGCGCTGGCATCGAGGAGGCTACCGCAACTGGGGCAGCCCACACGCTGGGTTTCATCGGGAGCCCGCAGGGTTAGGGGTGAAGCACAATGGGGGCAGGGCAGGCTCAGGGCCTTTAGGCGTTCTTTCTTTCGGGGTACGCCGCCCGTGAGTTTTAGTTCATCCAAGTCCAGCTGGCGCCCGACAAAAAAGAGCGGAGGTTCTTCGGAAAAATCCAGGGTAGCGAAGGCACCGTTCGCGCCACTGAGATCCGCGAAACGATAGCGGCCTTCCAGTTCCACGGCCCAGGGGATTTCCCCCTCCGCCGACTGAAAAATGCCCTCACTGAGTTCGTTCACGACCCAACGACCACGGCTTCCGAAATCCAGTTCGGCACCGGCGGATAGGGCTTCAAGCGGGGGAATTGGCTGATTCAGTTCTTGGCGAAAAGTCAGATAACTGCGGCCTTGGGCCTCGGCTAGCCAGCCCCATCGATCATCGTCAAAGGCCAGATACCATTCGTTCCAAAACCCGCCCAGGGGGTGCTTGAGCTGGGTTCGACCCATCACCTTGAACTTTCGCCCGGCGAACTGCCCTCCCATGCCCATCTGGAGCGGAGAGTCGGAATCGACGAGGGCCGCCACTTTTCCTATCAGCAGCGGGTCGCGATCCGTTCGAGCAGAAAGTGATGTGCAATGGGCGCAGACAGCCACCATGGTTCCGGGTCGGAACGTGAGGGGGGCTCCGCAAGAGGGGCAATTGGCCTGATGGGACATGGCAGGAATCCAAGACTAGGGCGATGATGCGCCAAGTGGCGCCTTCCGACAAGTGCTAGAAATGAATCAAATGGCCGGAAGAATCCGGATGATTCCTTCACGGAATGTGGCTTCAGGCGTTAACAGGCTAAGGACGAGATAGGCATCTGAAGGCAGATCAAAATAATGCCCCGGCTGGACCAGGACATTGGTTTGTCGGAGTAACCTCACCGCACAGGCTTCATCCCCATCCAGGGCAGGGCGTCGGAGCAGGACGGACCATCCACCTTCCACGGGCAGGCGCGAGAGGTGGGGATAGTCCTTCACGTGGCGATCAAGGGTCTGAAGGTTGGCCTTGAGCCGTGCCCCTATGGCTCCCTGCAGTTCGGGCGCCTGATGCAGAATTTCAGGAGCCGCCGCTTGGGCCGAGGCCGACACGGATAGAAATTGATCCGCTATGAAGAGCAGAGGTTCCAGTAAATCCTCGGCCATAGATCCCCGGGCGATGATCCAACCGAGTTTGATCTGGGGCAGAGCGACGACTTTTGAAAGGCCAGATAGCACTAAGACTGGGCAGGGCGGGTCCGTATCTTCCAGGGCCGTGGGCAGGCGGTCGGGCGCAGGCTCCAGCGCATAATCCGCAAAGACCTCATCTACGATCAAGGTTAATCCTTGGCGGGCACAAAGCGCCATCAGTCCGGCCCATTCGCCCCGAGATAGAAAATGACCGGTGGGGTTATTGGGATTGACAACCACGATGGCGCGGGTGCGGGGACCACACGCGGCTTCCAAGGCCTCCAGGTCAAGATGCCAACGATCGGCGAAATAGGCGGGGATGGTGATGGCGGTCAGGCCTTCCAACTTGGCGAGCCATTCAAAGAGTGGGTAGCTGGGGGAAGGAACGAGTAATTCGTCCCCTGGATCGCAGAGCAGCTTGAAGAGCCAGGAATAGGCTTCCGAAGTGGAGGCCGTCAGCACCACATCCTGCGCCTTCAGGCCGTGCCCGTGCCAGGCAGCGATGGCCTGGCGGGCCGCAACATTCCCACGGGCATCCGGTGCGTAGTGCAAAATATCAGCCTTACCTAGGGCGCCCAGGATCGCCTCGGCCGGATAGTCGAAGCCGCACCGCGTGGGATTGGAGACGGTGAGATCCAGCCAGGGCGTTCCTGCCTCTCGCAGTGCTTCCAACTCCGCCGCAAGGGCGTTGGGCTGGAAATGCTGCGGAAGACGGGAGGAAACGCGCATGGCATCTAGAATGCCAGATCGGGGCTCGTCGGCTTTTTTTGGGACGAGCCCAAACCTCAGGTTAGTCATAATCAGCCCGAGGTTTGGATGGGAGGTTCCTATGACAAGAATTCCGAAGGTCGCCGTATTGCTCGCGGGCTGTGGGCATATGGATGGGGCGGAAGTTCGGGAAGCTGTGCTTACGCTTTTGGCGCTGGATCAGCAGGGAGCCCACTATCAGTGCCTAGCACCCAACCTTGCCCAGGCTCATGTGATCAACCACGCGACCGGCAAAGTTGTGGAGGGTGCGACCCGCAACATTCTGGAAGAAGCCAGTCGGATTTCCCGCTTTGGGCAATGCCTGGATATCGCCAAGGCCAGTGCCGAAACGTTCGACGCCCTGCTGATTCCCGGTGGTTTTGGGGTGGCCAAGAATCTTTGTGATTTCGCGTTCAAGGGCACCGAGGCCCAGGTCAATCCCGAAGTTGCCGGTTTCATTACGGCATTTTTCAAGGCAAAGAAACCGGTGGGTGCCATTTGTATCGCGCCAGCCTTGGTCGCGCTCTGTCTCGCCCAGAGCCAAGTTTCCTCCCTCTTGACGCTGGGCGATGGCACCGAGATTCAAGCCGCCATGGAAAAATTGGGACACCGATTTAAGAGCGTGCCTTCGGCGCGTGAAATCGCCATCGACGAGGACTTGAAGCTGATCACCACGCCCGCGTACATGTTCGACGAGGCTCGCTTGGGCGATGTTTGGATTGGCATCGATCGCTGCGTGAGCGAGGTGTTGAGAAGGATCTAGCCTTCCGGATCCGTCTCGGGAAGTGCCCAGGCGCGCGTCATTTTTCGCAAGGGAGGGTGGGCGATTCGCGTGGACGCGAGAAGCCGCTCTTCCATGGGCAGCGCCTTTATCCAGGGCGCGGCATGGCCGAGCACCAGGGAACAATCGGGACCGCGAAAGGTTTGGTCCATGGCCCAAAGCACCTGGTGGGCCACTGGAATAATTTCCCGCCATCGTGATTGGGTCAGGGCCTCGGCCTGAGGTGCCCCCAAGGGTGCTTGGATCAGCGCCTGTAGGGGCTCATGCCCAAGCTTGGGATTCTGTAAAAAACTTTCCAGAATTCTTTGATCCCGAACCCTCCAGATGCTGGCCCAGAGGGGTCGCGGAGCATGAAGGGCCAGCACCCTGCGCTCGCCAGTGGTGATGACCCCCCAGCGAGCCAGCAGGCGCTCATTGGCCATGGTGCGGGCCTGGGGATGCGCCGAGGCATCTCCCGAGATATCGCAGAGCGCCTTGATGGAAAGGCTGGGCAGTAATCCGGCCCGCAAATGCATGGAGGCTTTGCGATGCTGAGCGATCCAACGGAGCAGGGCAGGGCGCCGTTGGACATCCGGTAGCTCGGCAGCTGCCTCTAGCCAGTCTTTGGGCGGCGAGGGATGTCGCAATAGCCTCAGGAACTGAGGCCAGGGCAACTGGGGCGGTAGAGTCCATTCCACGCGGCAATTGTGGACTATTTGAGTCAAACTCGTCTCATGGGTATTGAATTTTCTATTCTGGGCCGGGGCCGCGCTGGACGCTCCCTCGCGGCGGCTTGGGGCTCGCGAGTGGCCTTGCTGCCTCACGATGCCCGTCCGGAAGGGGGCGTGATCCTCGCGGTTCCAGACGGGGCCATCGGCCTTCTTGCTTCGTTTTTTTCGGGCCGCTGTGTT
>JAUYES010000711.1 GCA_030691225.1 Holophaga sp.
GCACGGCGGCCATCGGCGAAAAGGACGAAGATCTGGTTTCCGATGTGCTAGCCCTTCGGGAATTATGGGCCGAAGTCAAGACGCGCAGCGCTGCCTGCCATGCCCCTAGCTTGGTTTGGCAGGATTTGCGGCTCTTGCAAAAAGTGTTGCGGGATCTCTTCCGCGAAGAGGTCGCCAGCCTTTGGGTGGACCATTCCGACACCTACCAGGAGGTAGTGGATTTCGTGGGTCGTCTGCATCCCGAATGGGTGAGTCGCGTAAAGCACTTCAGCAGCGATTTGCCGATCTTCGAGGCCTTTGGTATTGAGAAGGAAGTCGATTTGGCTCGCTATCCAAAGGTGTTTTTGAAACGTGGCGGCTCCCTGGTCATCAACCAGACCGAGGCGCTTGTCAGCGTGGATGTGAACACCGGAAAATTCGTGGGCAAAAAGGATCTGGAAGAAACGGTCTACTTGACCAATCTGGACGCAATTCCTGAAGTGGTACGGCAGCTGCGCCTGCGCAATTTGGGTGGGATCATCGTCATCGATTTCATCGACATGATGGACCCGGTTCACCGGGAAACCGTTATGAGTCGCCTGCAAGAGGAGCTGCTGCGGGATCGCAATCACGCGCGGGCCGTTGAAATCAGTGAATTTGGCTTGGTGGAGATGACCCGGAAACGCACGGGCCCAAGCCTGGAGCGCCTTCTGACTTCCACTTGTCCTCATTGCGAAGGTTCGGGTCGGCGGATTAGTCCCGAGTCCGCGCTGCTAAGCGTCTATCGCGAAATGGCTCGGCAGGGCGAAAAACTCCGGGGCGCCACCATTCGCATCTCCATGCACCCGGATTACCGTGCGGCCCTGGCCCCCGAATCCAAAGATGGTGTGTTCCAGCTCGCGCGAGCCTTTGGTGCCCAAGTGATCTGGCTTGACCGGGCGGATGGCCCGGTTTCGGCGGTGGGCTTCGAAGTTTGTCGTTGAGGTTTCACCACAAAGAACACGAAGGACACAAAGAAAGAAAAGGCAGGCACAAAGATGAAAAGAAAGACACAAAGGCAAACCTGTCCCAGGTGAAGGACCTCTCTTTCCTGCCTCCTCTGTGCCTTTCTGTTTAACTTTGTGTCTGTTTTCTTTGTGCCCTTTGTGTTCTTTGTGGTGAATTGTTTTTTAGGAGGTCGTCGA
Organism: Holophaga sp.; assembly: GCA_030691225.1. GTDB lineage: Bacteria > Acidobacteriota > Holophagae > Holophagales > Holophagaceae > JAYREN01. Next base: position 1,164 of record JAUYES010000711.1, read on the forward strand.
TGCCCACATCCAACCGTTCGGTTCTCAAGGATCAGGTCTTCCTTCGCATGGCCTTGGAAATTAGTCGTTTGGGAACCTGCTGCCGGCTGAAGGTAGGCTGCATTCTGCTTCGCTCCGATGGCGGCATTGCTTCGGGTGGTTTCAACGGGGCGCTGCCTGGCATGGCCCATTGCACCCCGGAAACCTGCGGCCCGGATAAACGCTGTCTTCATACCAGCCACGCCGAAGAGAATGCCTTGGGCTTTTCGGAGGGTGCAGTGGCCGTCGCCTACGTCACGGATGAACCCTGCCTTACCTGCACCCGCGCCTTGGTGCGTCGGGGTGTGCGGCGTGTGGTCTTCCTGCGCCCCTACACCAGCTTGGCGGAACAGGAAAAGGTGGAACGCACGGCGATTCTTGAGCATTTTGGGGTGAAGTGGGAACAGGTGGAACTGCAAGGTTGAGGCTGTGCTTTTCAGCTTGCAGATCATCCTTTGAATACTTTCAGGAGTCAGCATGTCACACGAAT
>JAUYES010000727.1 GCA_030691225.1 Holophaga sp.
TGGGGACTATTTCCTTAAAGAACGCTGCGCAAGTTTAGTTTTGTGACCTATCTTTACGGCCAATCCACTTGAGTCCATTACGACTCCACTCCCTTTTCTCGCCCTAGCCCGCAAGCTCCCCATGAAAATCCTGCTCATCAATCCACCGAATTGCGGCCGTAGCATTCCCGAGGAACGCTTTGGCATCACCTCGATTAAGCAGATTTTTCGCGGCGAGCCCTTGGCGCTCGAAACCCTGGCGGGGAATCTAGACGGCCATGAAGTAGCCATTCTTGACCTCAAGGTCGAACCCGAGAATCTGGATCCCACCTTGGCGGAGTTTCAGCCCGAACTCGTCGGCATAACTGCCGTGACCTGCGAAGCCAACGCCGCTTGCCGAATCGCCCGGGCAGTGAAAGCAGCGACCTCCGCAAAAACGGTGGTCGGTGGCATCCATGCCAGCAGCGATCCGGAATTTTTTAATCGTCCCGAAATCGATTACGTAGTCATCGGCATCGGCAAGGCGAGTTTCCGCGAACTAGTCGACGAACTGGAACTCGGGAAGGAAGCCCGTCTACCGGGAGTCGCCAAGACCTCCCCCGGCCAGACTCTGACGTTTACACCTCGCAAATTCAGCAGCCTGGATCTGGTGGAAGATAAACCCCCACGCTACGACTTGGTCAGCGGGAACCGTGGCCACTACACCCTGCTTGGCCTGCCGCTTGGTTTCGTAACATCGGCCTTCGGCTGTCCCTTCGATTGCAATTTCTGCTGCATCACCAATCAATCCGGTGGCAAATACCTGGCCTGTGCGATTCAATCCGTGATTCGCGATATCGGCCTTCTGGGGGAAGTGCCCTTCATTCGCATGGTGGACGCCAACACCTTCGGCAATCCCGAGCATGCGCGGCAGCTTTGCCGGGCGCTCCAAGCCGCGGGCATCAAAAAGGATTTCTTCGGGGATGTGCGCTCCGATACCGTGGTTCGGTATCCGGAGTTAATGCAAGAATGGCGCGACGCTGGCCTGCGCACCGTGGTCATTGGCTTTGAAGAGATCACCGACGCTGGGCTATCCGCCATGAACAAGGCCAATGGCGTGGCGGAAAACCGCGAGGCCATCAAGATCCTGCGGGGCATGGGCATCACCATCGTGGGCGATTTCATTGTTTCTCCTGATTACGACCATGCCGATT
>JAUYES010000741.1 GCA_030691225.1 Holophaga sp.
ACGATGGCAAGGCCCAGCCCTGTGCCGGACGGCCTTGTGGTGAAATAAGGGTTGAAGATGTTGGCTATGACATCCGGGGACATGCCCTTGCCCGTGTCGGCGATGCGCACGGCCAGTCGGCCTGGGCTGCCCTCGCGTCGCGCGGACACCTCCAGCACACCGTTTCGCTCCGTTGCCTGGATGGCGTTGAGGAACAGGTTCAGCAGCACCTGGGTCATCCGCTCCGCGTCCAGGGGGACCGGTGGCAGGGCTTCGTCCTTCTGGAAGCGGACCTCCACGCCCTTGGCCGAGGCGTCCGACCCGCACAGGCGCAAGGCCCGCTCAATGACCGCGTTGACGTCCTCGTTCTTGAGAACGGGCTGTCCCGGCTTGGCGAACTCCAGCAGTTCGGAAACGACCCGGTTGAGCCGGTCCACCTCCTGGATCATGACCCTGGCGGCATCCTTGTCCGGGCCTTCCGCCTTGACCTTCCCGGCCAGATACGTGGCGAACCCCTTGATGGAGCTGAGGGGGTTGCGAATTTCATGGGCGATGCCAGCGGCGAGGTTTCCCAAGGCCGAAAGGCGTTCATTGCGCCGCACCTGCTCCTGAAGACGTTTGATCTCGCCAAGGTCGCGGAGGATGAACAGGTGGCCCAAAAACAGGCCCTCCTCGTTGACGATGCGGGATGCGCTGAGGCTGACCGGAATGCGCCTGCCCAACGCGTCCGTCAATTCAGTCTCCCGTTCGAGAACGGACTCTCCCTGCGCCAGCTCCGAGGCATAGGACTCCCAGTCCAGGCCTCCGATGTCAGGCAGCGGCGTCCCGGCCAGCTTCTCGGAGCCGATCCCGAGCAGCCCTGACGCCGTCTCGTTGGTCAGGGCGACACGACCGTCAGGACCAGTGGTCAGCAGGCCCACGGGGAGGCTCGTCACGTCTTCGGAGGCTAAGTCTCGCGCATCCTGAAGCATCCGCCGGGAACGCAGGGAACTCTGAGCCCAGATCAGCGAGCCGAAGCCGCCGAAGCCGAGCAGCCCCACCAGCAGGGCGATGACCA
>JAUYES010000757.1 GCA_030691225.1 Holophaga sp.
ATCCCCGCGTGTGCGGGGAACGGTCGTCCTATTGCCCAGACTGTCACGGGGAGGACGGGTCATCCCCGCGTGTGCGGGGAACGGCCTGCGCGGTTTGGGTCTACCGAGCTGGTGATCGGGTCATCCCCGCGTGTGCGGGGAACGGGAGTGACCGGACCAAAGGACCGATGGGACACCCGGGTCATCCCCGCGTGTGCGGGGAACGGCTGGCGAACCGATGCTCAGATGTCTCAGAACCCGGGTCATCCCCGCGTGTGCGGGGAACGGCCTTTGCTTATCGGTTTCAACGCCTGAATTGACGGGTCATCCCCGCGTGTGCGGGGAACGGATGTCGCTGCGTCGTTTCGCTGTTCGCTCGGGCGGGTCATCCCCGCGTGTGCGGGGAACGGCATCCGGGCCCCCCCCCATTTCGACTAATGCCCGGGTCATCCCCGCGTGTGCGGGGAACGGAAGAAGCCCGTGCCCCAGAGTGGGTCCGAGAGCGGGTCATCCCCGCGTGTGCGGGGAACGGAACGTCATAGATTGAAGCCAGGAACCTATGATCGGGTCATCCCCGCGTGTGCGGGGAACGGGAGAGGGACAGTGTTCCATCCCGCTCCCAGCCCGGGTCATCCCCGCGTGTGCGGGGAACGGTTGACCACGCCGAAACGTGTATCAAGGCGATACGGGTCATCCCCGCGTGTGCGGGGAACGGCAGTCTGGACCCCTGGAACGCCGCAGCGTGGTCGGGTCATCCCCGCGTGTGCGGGGAACGGTCGCTCCAACCCCGCGATTCACTCGTGTCGTCCGGGTCATCCCCGCGTGTGCGGGGAACGGGCCATGGTTGCTATTTATTCCAAGGGAAAACCCGGGTCATCCCCGCGTGTGCGGGGAACGGCCGGTCGATACATCATCGGCCAGGCGTCGGGCCGGGTCATCCCCGCGTGTGCGGGGAACGGTCGAAGTTGATGCGGACGGCATGACGCCAGTCCGGGTCATCCCCGCGTGTGCGGGGAACGGGCTAGCAGCCATCTCGGATTCCCAGCTGTTGACGGGTCATCCCCACGTGTGCGGGGAAGGGGGGAGGAGTATCGCTTGGGCTCCCAGATGGTCGGGTCATCCCCGCGTGTGCGGGGAACGGACTTCCATCTAACCAGCTTGATTCAAGTCTTTGTATCGTTGTCAAAGAACCTACCAGATTTCGCTATTGGATTTTGGGCTTCTTCCGGGTGGAACGCACAGAGTTTTAGGCCATCGAGAATGACTGGAATGCGCCGATTCTCACGTCGTCCCTTGTTCCGTCTTGATACGTCGGGGGGAGAATATTCGCCTGGAGGCCAGGAAGGAGATGGGGCGGTCTGGAAGTGAGTCCCGTCCAGCAGAAAAGGACTCGGCATCTTCCTGGTGCGTGAAGCGTTCGAGGGGAATATCTCCCAGGAGTGGCTTTAACGCCTCCTCTCGGGTGCCGAAGAAGCCGACCAATATGGGAGAGGCTGGAATACAGGTTTTGCGTCCCAACCACAAGCCCCACTTGGGATCGCGCAAGCCTTCGGCGAGACGACGAAGAAAAGGATGGTTGCCTTCCAAAAGCACCCCGAAGGCCGCATCGTTAAGGTACTGGCGATGGGTGATATGGCAGGGTTTGGGGCTTCCATCAGCCTTTCGGGTATTCATTACCGTGTGATAGTCCTGAAGACGACGGACCTCCAATTGTTTCCCACGCACATAGCGAGGAATGGCAATGGCAGTCATCTTGAGGTCGGTGAATTCAGCCAGGATCTGGCCCTCTTCGGCGGATCCCCGGTCAGCCCCCAAGGCGGCGCAGCACATGCCTGCGATTGCGCTCATGGTCGGCATCAGCCCTGTGCTGCGCCGGTTGTACTGGCTGTCGAAACCCCAGGATTGCAGGGGCCCTTCCAGGCGCATGGCGAGCCAAGCTGTTTCAGTCGACATGGGCCAGAATCCCATCAAGGAATTTTTCCAGGCCTACTTCGGGAATCGCACACTCGAATACTGCTTGGAGTCCCCAGGTTTCCTTGAGCTTGGCGTATTCCGCCTGGAGGAGTTCCACAGACTTCGAGGCATAACCATTTGTGGACCGCATTGGGGCTTCGAAGGCGTTGACGAGTTGGACCGGGTGTCCCTTCTCGCGAACTACGCCCAAAACATGAATAGGAAGGGTGCTCCCGTTCATTGTGTATTTGCGGGCACCGGGAACGCCCTTGATCGTTGCCTCCACAAAGGTGCGCACCACAGACTGTCGCTCTTCCTTCGTCAAAACTGCCAGATGGTGGCCGTCGGCCAGCATGTCCAGATTGAGAGCCGCGAAACGGTAATAGGTGGCCGAATTGAATTCAAGGGTGCCGGTCATCCCGGCTCCGGCTTCGCTCTTGTCCTGGAGATCATCGACCGCAGAGAAGAAGTCGATTTCGTTATCGACCTTGTGGACGGACAAGGCGTGGGAGAACATTGCCGCACCCTCGACTGTAAGAGAATGATCGCTGGCGACCATGCGGCCGAAGAGCGCGATGTCGGCGGCATCCTTTAACGATTTTGCATCGATGGCTTTTAGGGTTTTCTTGACATCCTTGGTCTCCGCATAGGCTTTGGCCAGCATCTGGATTTCGAGTGGTGACATGAAGAAGAGCGTTGTGACCTTCACCTTTTCCGTGGATTTTGCATCCAACTTGGCCAAGGCATCGGCGATTTTCTTTGCTCCCTCATCGGCTTCGCTTGCGGTGAGCTCCAGGGCTAGAAGCGCATCGAGCAAGGGTTTGTGAATCAGCTTGGTCCGCTCGCCCTTGAATAGGCTTGGCTCCATTTCCTTAGCCAATTCTCGGATGGCGCGTTTCCAAGATTGGCTGGAAACGCGGGCGCGTTGGACACCGCCAAAAATCGCCGTCTTGGGGGAGTTTAGATCGTCGCGGTTCAAGCATGAGACCGGGACGGATTGGAGGATGTGCAGTTCCAGATGCTTCATGGGATTTCCCTTCCTAGGGTTGAAATGAGGTCAATCGTGCAGGGGGGCTAGGAGCAGCAGGCCGAACCCGAAGGCTTTTGCACTGCCGATTCCCTTGCGGTAGGTTTCAGCAAATTTGACGGAGTCTGTCACTTCCAATACGCCACGGAATCGGACCCCACCGTGATATCCAGCCGTGCCTTTCTTGCGGAAGTGGACTTCAGCCATGGGGCCGATCTCCAGCGGCTTGATATCCGAAATGCAGAATCCTTCCTGAGTGCCTTTCCGATCTATCCAGGCCCGCAATTCTTGCTGATCGACAAGGGGAATCCGTTTCCCCGAGGCCCGTTTTCCGTTTGGGCGCAAACGAGGGCTACCGTCCGCCTTACGCTGAACGAGCGCCTTGGTGGGATTGACGCGCACATCGAAGGCGTATCGTCGATGGGAAAGAAAGCTAGGGGCAATGGGTCGGGCGAAAAAGGCTCCTTTGGGGCACCATTCCGGGCAAATGGGTTCCCGGTCGGATAAGAGCCAAGCACGAATGGCCCCATCGAGAACATCCACGCGGCATAGGAAATCGCGCGCATGTTCCGGATCGCCAGGAAAGCAATCCCATAAGCGTTGATGCCATGCGTAGGAATCATTGAACCGGAGCCGTTCCAGGTCGTCTGTGTCGAGTTCAACGCGGGCCAACCAGGTCAAGACTGGCCCCCTTCCTGAGTGACCGCGTAGGGTGTCCAGAAGGACGATGCCCATTCACGGCGTGTTCGATCATTCCAGAAGTGCAGGTCATTCTCGAGCTTTCCGTAATTGACGGGAATGCCTTGCGATTTGGCCAGGAGGATCATGCGGGTCACCCGGTCGAACAGCTCCTGTCCGACTTCCGCCGCCAGAAGGTGCTGAAAACGGCGCTCCGTGGGGCTGAGCTTGTCATCACCTGAACCGCCATCCTTCTTCTTCTCGATGAGCCTGCAGGTGGCCCCAAGGTTGCCCTGCCCCCCTTCTTCTGGATGGGTGGCGAACAATGCCGCCACCATCGATTTGTTTTCATCTCCAATCGGGATATTCAGGCGGCTGAGTGCGGGCCATGCCCGGTGCCGCTTCCCCGCCACCAGATAGCAGCGCAAATCGGCCATCAGGCCGCGATTCTCTTTCACACGCCGCAGGCGTTCCATCAACTCGCTCATGCCTCCTCCTTTAGCTGGGGTTCCGTTTCTGCACCTTTGGGACGTTCGTTCAATTTCTTCCAGCCCTGCGCAAAGGCCTTGATCTGCCGGGGTGTTCCCTGGCCACATACGGCCTCGTACGCTTCTCGTGCCTTGCCCCGGAGCATGGACTCCCAGGCCTTGCCGGTGACTTCGAAGGCATCTGTTCCGTACGCCTCGACGTGGGCAATCAAGAGGTCGAGATTCGTTTCAACGGAGGTCCAGAAATGGGTTAGGCCAGCTCCGTGCAGTCTCGCAAGCAGTTCGCCCTTGCTCGGGCCCGCACTCTTGAGCCGACCATCCCAGCACCCATCAAGGGTTCTGCGATAGTCCTCAATTGCCCATCCTAGACGTGTGGCAAGTGTCTCTGCTGCCTTCACTTCAGCTTGATAGATAGCCAGGCCTTCAACAGAGCGCAGGCGACCTGGAATGTGATAGACAGATTCTGTCGTATCGAGAATCGTTGCCTGGTCTCGCGCTAAGGCCAATACGAGCAAATCACACTCACATCCCTCCTCGAGGGATTGCATGGCCAGTGGACCTCCCACACCTTCGCAGCTGCGTTTGACAATGACCGCTGGGAGTTCCCTCCAGAGAGCCTTCCCAGGGCGGAAAGACAGCAGCGCGCGTTCCTGTTTCTTTTCCTTGGTGCGGATGACAACGATCGCTGTGGGTTCAGGGGAAAAGCCATCCGCAAACGTAGGATAGGGCAAGCCATCACCAAGAAGCATGCGCTGCCCATCGGTATGTAGACGAATGGCACGAGTAAGGGGCACCATGCGCCCGAAGTATGTCGTAGTCGCATTTTGGACAGCCATCTGATCTTTCAATGCCGCAGGCATCGCTTCCCATACGGGTCGCCCTATTGGAAGGTCGCTGTAGGCAAAGCCAACTGCTTCGATCGATGGGAGATTTGCATGGATGGTGAGAAGTAGATTCTTTCTCCTGATGAGCGCATGCGCCATGGAGGCTGATACGCAGGGTCCATCCTTGGATGATTTGGTGGTCTGGACCTTGTCCCAATACACCTGTGCGATGAGTCCACCCGGAGAAAAGCACTGGAAGGCGAGCATGGAAAGGATCGTTGATTCCAGCGGGATGCTCCTCCCATCGTTGTCCATCCCATCGTGGTCAAACAGGGTGGTGTTTGCGCCCGACGCGAGAAAGAACCCAAGCTTGGAGACGGGCCCCCAGCCTTCATCTGCGTCTTTACCTGATTCGAGATTGGCGACTTGGAGCCACGGCTTGGTGGCGTGAAACAACTCGAAGGAGTCTTTCCAGGTATCCAGATACTTCCGCGCCGCATCGGGCAACCGCTTAGGCACCTCGCACCACGCGTCATAGTCCTTGGGGCCATCCAGGGCTGCGTGGGCAACGCAGAGAAACAAGCGCATCAAGGCCACCCGCTCGTGGGGCCGCACGGCGAGATCGGCGTATCGGTGTCCTTCGGATAGAACCTGGCACAAACTGGCCAATTCTGGTTTCCCTTCTTGGGTCACAACCGGGATCCAGGGATCGAACGCCACATTCATGCTTGGCTCCTTTTGGACGCTTTCACAACAACCACACCTTCTGTGTTGGACCAACGCAGCGATACACCCTGCTTCAGTCCCTCTACCTGAATCTGTCCGTCCACCACTCGCCCCACGGTCTGTTCCCCATACAGGCATGCCTGGAAGACCTCGCAGGGCACGACTGTGGCGAAGATGTGTCGTGGCACTTTGACCACGTTGCGGTGGAGCGCCATTGCGGATTCGAGATGGAATCGGTCCGTTTGAATCTGAATCCTGCCTGGGGCATCCAGGAATTCCACGGTGTTGCCGGTGAGCACCTGGCAGAGAACAAGCTGAACGGTGGGCATCTCGTTCAGGCGGGTCTGCGTCCCTTCCACATCGTCCAAGGCCTGCTGCCAGATATTGGTGTTGCGCGTTGCCAAGAATTTTCGACTCAGATCCATGGCATACCGCTCGTCAAATAGCTTTTCCCAGGACGCTGGGTCAGCGATTTCTTTCCATCCTTCCGGTTCGAATTCTGCGCTCTGCTCCGCATAGGTAGCTTCGATTAAGGGGCGGATCTGGTCAGGTAAGATTACGTCTTTCTTGGATATCCAGACCTCCAGAGAGCGCAGCAGCACATAGGGGGAATAGACAAAGGCCTTGGCGCCCAGAGCTTCTACGATCGCCTTCGGCCCCATGAGGCGGAGCGCATCTAAGGTCATCGATTCTTCCAGGATGATCAAGGAAGGATGCCCAACACGGCCCGGGCGCTCGTGTCTCCAGAGCCTGCCCATGCGCTGGAACAGCATATCGGTGGGTGCCAATTCCGTGATCATGAGGTCCGCGTCTAGATCGACGCTTTGTTCAACGATCTGGGTCGAGACAAGGATGCAACCGCAACGCCCTTGGCCTTCCTTGCCAAGCCTCGTCATCCATTCATTTTCCAATTCGTTCCGGCGCCAGAAGGGGAAACGGGAATGAAGCAGGCCAATGGGGAAACTCCCGCCAGCTCCTTGAATCGCTCTCGCATACCATTCCTGGGCCGCATGCACCGTATTGCAGATCCACAGGACCACACCACCCTGGCTGGCCAGTTCCAGTGCCCGAGAAAGCGCTACATCACCTTGCTGAAATTGCACCTCCACGTGCTTGGGCGGTGGGGCCACGCAAGGAATGGAAGCCGCGTCACCCGTTTCTGGAGCCCCGGAGATCAGCGGATACGGGCTCCTTGTGGGGTCCGTGTCCTGTTGGTCTGGAGCTGGAACCAACTGATTCCGGCGTTTACCGGTCAGGGTCGCCGAGAGAATGATGACTGTGCACCCCAACCCTCGCAGGACTTCCACCAGCTTGTCGATCAAGGTGCCGGTGTATAGATCGTAGGAATGGACCTCGTCCAGGATGACGACCTTGCCCGCTAAGGCAAAGCGGCGCACGAAGAAGTGTTTGGCCGCTACAACGCCCAGGAGAGCCTGATCAATAGTCCCTACGCCAAAAGGGGCCAGCAAGGATCGTTTCGCCGAGGCGAACCAATCACTTCCAACCCGGGCATCTTCACGATCACTTTTTGTGGCTCCGGTGGGGTTGAGTTCCGGTTGGCCAAGATCAGACATCATCCAGGAATGGCCGTGGATCAATCGACTGGAGGCTGCGCTGGGTGCGATCCGCTTCACGAATTCGCTCATTCGGATGTGTATCCGGTTGCTGGTTGCCTGGGTTGGCAAGGCGAAATAGATTCCCCGGGCCTGGCGTGTGGCCATGAGTTCGTAGGCCACCCACAGGGCGGCTTCGGTCTTGCCGATCCCCATGGGGGCTTCAATCACGTATACGCCCGGTCCCTGAATTAGCTCTCGGGCCTTGATTTGCATGTCGTTGGGGTGGGTGCCTTCCGGAAAACCGAAGAGCTCGGCAAACCCAAGCCCCGAGACCACAGACGGGGGGGCGAAACCAATCTGCCGGGTCGCTTCGCTGGCATGTGTTGAACGCTGTTCGTCCTGCATCCCTCCTACGGTGGGAAAGACGAGTTCGTCGGAACCGATCCAGTCGGCAACTGTCGTCAGGCCAGCCAACCACCAAAGGGACGGATCATCCTTCGCCAAGAGGAGTGAACTCGGATTCGTGTCAAAGGCCTGCAGAATTCCCTTTGCGGCACGTTCGCGTTCCTCCTCCCAAAGGATTCCGCTTCGGGACTCGGCTGTTCCATTGGGTTGGAAAGGACGCGAATCCGGCAAGGACTGGATTCTCCCGTGGTGGGCTCCAAGCAGGGTTGCGATGCAGGATGCCGTCCCGCGCTCCGACCCAAACTCAACCAATGACTTTTGGACAGCCGCATGCGTCACCTTGGCATGGCTTGATTCCGTAGTCTTACTCCATCCGCAATTGCGATCGATCTCCACCAGACCGTTTTCCGCTAGCCATGCCGGACATTTCCGTTGGAATCCAGGTGAGATCTTGCCCAGATCATGCAAGGCTGCAATGGAACCCACGACGGCTGACGGGAGTTTGAATCGTGCTAAGAGTTCTGGCGAGGCTTCGGCAAGACATTGAGCAACACACCCTACATTGAGCATGTGCTCGCAGACGCTTATACCCGGCTGACCATCGGCCATGGTTTTGGCCCAGAAGGAACAATTCCCTTTATTTGACGTCCCGCCCGATTTCATCTGAATCAGCATGCAAAGCGTGTGAAAGGAAAAAATTTCATGAAAAAATCACCTTAGCCATCTGGGCGAGATCTGCAAAAAATGAGAATCGTGAAAGCGAACCATAAAATTAATATTATTTTTGAATCCACCCTAACACGCGGGCGCGTTGTTGGCGTTAGGCACCGCTCGTGAGGTGAGAGTAGGTCGACTTGAACTGCTGCCAATCCTCGCGAGTTGTGGCCTCCCAGCGAAGTTGTCCCGTATCGCTAGGCCGTCCCGTGTGATGCAGCTCGAAGACGCTTCCAGTCCAATGACATGCTAGTACGCAGTACTGACGTAACCGGTCGGCAAATCTGGGGTGGAGTGCGAAATTGCACCAACGATCGTTACGTGCACTCGGGTACAGAATGGCATCCAGACCCTGCGTATACAGCCAATGATATGCAATGGCCGAAGTGTCGGCGTAATCGGGTCCCCGAAAGAGCGCCGAAGCCTCCTGCATGCGCGACCAAACATTCTCCACTTGCGCAGGTAGGTCGGCTTGCTCCGTCAGATGGTGATGCAGTTCTTCACGAACTGTTGACCATCTGTTCTCTGAGGACAGCATGTCGTGAAGCAAGACAAGGTACTCGAAGTTGACCGGGTCTGGCGTGTAGAAGATCGCCAAATGGAGCCATGAGTTGGGAGAAATACCAAGCTCCTCGGCAATAACTGCGGGGGTCTCACCGGCGTAGAGCACTGGATAGTGAGGAATATTGGCGCGCCCATAGTCTCCGCATTTGTCTGCAGGTGGATAGGAGAAGTGGTTTTCAGTCGGTGTGAGGTTCGTTGGATCGGCTATGCGCCCGCGAACAAATGTAAGCTTGATGCTCTCGTGCCCACGGACGGCAAGAGCGGATAGCCCTCCGTTTTCAGCCAACTTGCGATACCGCATTTCGGCAGTGGCGACATAATGAGCCTTGCTAGTCATGTATTGCCTAACGATCAAAGCTAACCGGCGCTGCCGACAGCCGAATGGTGGTGGGAGAAGTGAATCTAGAGTGCATGGTAGGGAAACCTGTTCGTTGAGGCTGCGTCCGGGTTGAGCGGATGGTTAGGCAGGTGACGTAATAGCCGATTTGGAAACAGATTTGGAATCAGCTATTTGATGATGAGCATCTTAAGAGGCGGCTGACACTGTTTTGCAAGAATAGACCGAGGTGCTAATTTGAATCTAATTCAAAGGATCAGCCCTATATTTAGTATTTACGCATGTATAAAGTATCACCGTTCATTTCTGTTATGTAATCATTGTC
>JAUYES010000770.1 GCA_030691225.1 Holophaga sp.
CCGTTTGGTTCGCCATCTGATCCTCCCGTTTGTTTCGCAACTACAGGAAAATCAGGCGATTCAAACGGTGCAACCTCTTTTTGCGAATTCCAACTGCGGAATCCGGGGTGAATGCAGTCCTCGAAAACGTGAAGGGCATCATCAACGGTGTGTGCCGGTGGCGGGGCGAAATAACCGGACCTATCGAGGATGTAGGGTAACGATCCGTCTGAATCCCGTGATCGAGTCCGATCTGTACCAGAAACTACTCTTGCATTCTGGGTAAATTAAAAATTCACATGCACGAAATGTTTCGGTACATGGTGAATTGTAAAAATTTAGATGAGTCACAAAAAAGGCAAAATCAGAAATATTTTTCTTGATCACCAGAAATAAATAGAAGAAAATATTCGAACAAAGGAGGGGGATAACCGAAACGGCTCCATTCGAGCCGGTGCCGTCGGAGGCCCCATGACCACGAAACCCTGATTCCGCATAGATATTCCGGACCACCTATACTCATCCGGAGGCCCCGATAAGAGGCGCAGCAAGGTAATAGTTAGGCGACCTTCAAGCCAACAGGCCATGCCTCTCTAATTGATGGGACTTCTGCAAGTTGCGGCTAAAAATGTTGTTGATTAATCAATAAAATCATTCAAATTAACCAGAAAAACAAGGAACGAGACTAGCCATGAACTTCATCGACACGCTTACAAATGAACAAAAGCAGGACCTCATCCACATGATCATGGACAAACCTTGTGCTCAGACATGCTTCTATCTCACTCCCGAGGACGAGGATGCCATGGAGGCAACCTCTGTTTATTTCGGGATTACCGTTCAAGGGGACGTTTGCCATGCATGGAGCTATGCCGAGGACATTCGCAAACTGGAACTAGAAGGAAGTTTCAAAAGCAGGAGCGATGCTGAGGCCTATCTCAAGAATATGGCTCAGGAGACTCAGGAAATCGCGGACCAAGCCCTTGAAGACTACAAGGACATGGACTGGAAGGAGAGGCCAATCTCGACCGTTCTCTTAGAAGGTCCATTCCGGTTCACAGACAATACCGGTTTCGAAGAAGGATGGGAGATGGAGATGGAATCCAATGTCTTTGACTTCTTCCGAAGCCATAGCGGGCTGCTCCACCCCAAGGAATGGGGCAGTCTCTATGCTTGTGACTTGGTCGACAGCAACGGTACTCCATGCTGGGTTGCTCGCAGTCATCGTGGAGAAATGAGACTCGAAGGCTTCGAGTCTGATTGATCCGGCAGTTCTGCGCCGCACGGGATTCAATCTCGCGGTTGAATTCCGTGTGGCGACACAGGGAGGCATGAAACTACCTCCCTGTGTCGGTGAAGAGAAATCCCGCGTTCGGTTTCTTTGTTTCGATCTGCGCCAGGACTCAGCTTTACTTCTATGGCGCGTAGCCTGGCATTCCGTGCTGTTCGCAGAGATGTTCCGCCCACCTCCTGCTTAAGTTCAGGGAATTCACCACGCTGATTCTGGGCGATGCAACGCCGGATGTTTCCCCCAACGCCTGAACAATCTGGATCAACCAATGCGCCTCATCTGTCTTAGCGACACCCACGGAGAGCAGGATCGCTTCAAGGTTCCGGACGGCGATGTCTTAATTCACGCGGGTGACTTTTCTGGTCTTGGAACCGAACGAGAAGTTCACAAATTCGCGAAGTGGATGAAGCGCATGCCTCACCGTTGGAAGATCGTCATCGCAGGAAACCATGACCGTTTTTTCGAAAAACAGCCGGAGATGGCAAGGGCATATCTGGAGCCAGACGTGATCTACCTCCAGGATTCTGGGTGCCAAATTGAAGGCGTCCATTTCTGGGGCTCGCCGTGGCAGCCCTGGTTCATGGATTGGGCGTTTAACCTGCCTCGGAAGGGCGAGAAGCTTCGCGAGAAGTGGAATCTCATTCCCATGGATACGGATGTGCTCATCACCCATGGCCCGCCCCACGGTATTTTGGATGAGGTCCGACCGTGCATGACTGCATGGGGCATGGCCGAGGAGGGCAGCGGACCTCTCGGCTGCGAAGAACTGGCCATTCGCCTCGCTGCTGCACGACGACAATTACACCTGTGCATCGCATTGCCTCACGAAGGAATGCTACCCAACCCCTGAATGGGAAATGCTACCGGTGAGGCAATGAGGACAACCCCCAATGTCATGGCGGGTAAGGCAGGCGGAAGGAGGGCGTAGCCCGACTGGAGCCTGCCTTACCCGCGCCGCGCGACCAGGGCTGGGCTGGGTGAACTTGGTTTGCATCACGGTGATTCCTGCGGGATTTGGCAATCCAGAGATTTCTCCTGGAATCCACCAAAGCGACCGGATGGATCGTCTGCGAAAAGGATTCGCCTCGATTCAGAACGTCGCCATTCTTTGACCCGACGCTGCAAAGTTCTTAGCTGCTTGTCTGGAAATGCATTCACTTGGGTGGCCTGCAGATGCTCAAGTAATGCCTTGGCCGTGCTTTCTGGTGCTGCTTCTAGCCATTTCAGAATGGATGGCCACACGGTCTCAAACGGGTCTTCACGAGTCCTCCAGTGCCGCTCCTTTTGCTCCCTAGGACGGTGGGTGGGTCTAACCTCGCCCTCTTGCCACGCGTTGGCCAGGCTCTTCAGGAACTGATCCAGGTCTGCGCTCCGATGGGGTGGAACGTGCAATACCTCGCCGGATGTCAACCGGGCCAGATGATCCTGCATGACACGGATCTCCTCCAACAGCTTCAGTGGATCGAGGGATAGCGCGGCAGCGCGCAGGTGCTCCTTTACTGATTCCGGTATGGCTTCAGAGGCCAGTAGCCGTGCACAGGGGGTGGCTGGAGGAAAGTAGTGTTTGGTGATCCGAGAACCGACGCGTGTCTTGGAGGCCAGTTTGAATGACGGCTGAAAGAAGTTCACAAACAGGCGAGACGCCGCATATAAGCGCGTGAGCGCCTTGGCGGCGGCGATACCCTCCAGTCGCCCATAGCCGATCATCTTGCGCACGATGGTCCCGTTCTTCTGCTCAATCCAAGCTTGGTCGTTCTTGTGGTGCGGCCTGCCACGGGTAAACGCGATGGCCTTGGATTGGCAAAAGGTCAATAGGGCCTCATTGATGAACTCACTGCCGTTGTCCACGTCGATGCCGAGAATCGGAAAAGGCAATGAAGCAGCCAACAGGTCCACCGCATCGACGACCAGCGTGGCATGCCTTACAACCAGGGCAATACATTCGGTCCAACCTGTGGCGATGTCCGTGAGGACAAGGGAATACACGAAACTCCCACCAATGTTTCCACCGCAGTGCGCGACGAGATCGGTTTCCAGGAAACCGGGTTTTGGATTGCCCCAATCCCCGAAGGTCCGAATCGGAATGCTTCTGCGCAATAAGGGGCCTGCCGGTTTGCGCCGCCGGATCAGGCCGCGCACTGCTGCACGGGCAGGCGCAAGAAGGCGGTCAATCGTTGCAGGGCTGGCCGAAAGCAATCTGAAACGCACCGTCAGATCGAGTTGCAAGTGCCCATGACGCTCCAGCGAATCAATGAGAATCGGCACAAGGGCTGCCAGCCGCTTGCCGCACACCCGGTCCGAGGCCTCCCATAGGAGGATCAGCGCCTCGCGAACGGCTTCATCGTAGAGCCTCGGTCGAGCTTGGCGTTGCGCCTGGGACCCGCTGATATTAAGCGCCAGAACCCGGATCGCATGTTTTCGGTGATACCCAGTCACCGCAACGAATTCATCCAGAATTCGTTGCTGGTCAGGCCCGCTGGCTTCCCGGTATCGCTCCCTGACTGCCAGAACCACTTCCTGACGAGCCGCCTTGCTTAAATGCCCCTTCATTTGCCCCTCCCGCTGCACATGGCGGTAGCAAATTAGGTGAGTCAACGGGCTCTGCAAAGTAGCAATTTAGGTGAGGCAATGCGATGAACTTTCCTAATTGACGTCGGGGACGCTGCCGTGAAACCTCGGCTGCACATTTTCGGCCACATCCACGATGGGTACGGATTCATCCAGAAGGACGGTACAACCTACGTCAACGCATCGGTCTGCGACGAGGAATACAAGCCCCTGAACTTGCCCCTGATTGTTGAGATCGAACCGGTTGGTATGCCGAAGATCGGGAACACGCCCCCATCCAAGCGGGTTGCCAGGCGAGCCAAACCGGGTGTTAGCCCCAAACATGCGTTTGAAGGCAAATGGGAAGATTAGGAACGGGGAACGCTATCACGCAAAAATGCCTGGATAACCCCAGATCGAATCCAAAGAAAAGTGGTGTGGAATTCCAAAAATTGAGGGCCCGCTCCCGACATTCATATGAGGATGTGGGTGCACTCGATTTTCAGCATCCGGAGAAATCCAGATTCGTAAGGTGAACTGCGGAATCCGGAGACAGATCTCCTCATGGCTTGCGGAATACCCATCTCTGGATGCGCCAGACGATACGGTGATCCAAATCTCGCGTAGAGCGTCCAAGGCAGGACCCTGGAGCCCTGAAACCGAGCCTCGTAGCAACTTTCCGCAAAAATCGGGAAAGTTCAACCGTCCTCTGGGTCAAGCCC
>JAUYES010000771.1 GCA_030691225.1 Holophaga sp.
TCCATCTGTTTGGTATTCGAGAGGGCATTGCGATACTAGCCGTCACTCCCGATTCCCCCGCCGCCCGCGCCGGACTCAAGGGCCTTTCTGGCTCAGACGAGAAGCCCGTTCTTGGCGATGTGATCATGACCTTTCAGGGAAAACCCGTTAATAGCGACATCGACCTTGCGGATCGTCTTGATCTACTGCCACCGGAAACGCCCTTGGACTTCGAAATTCTGCGGGGCGATAAGACCATCACCATCACCCTCCGGCCCTGGGAAAAGGCGCCGGAGGTCAAGGTCACGGTACCGGTTTAATCCTTCTTACTTCTTCTGCACCTGAATCAGGGGCGTGGCGCCACCCATCGGGGTGATGACCATATTGCCCTTAGCGCCAATTTCGCGCAGAGCCTGAATGCGCTGGTATTCAATGATCTGCGGTGTGAGCGAGGCACTCACGATCTGTTGGGCCTTGGCCTGACCTTCGGCTTCAATGCGTTTACGCTCGGCTTCCTGTTTTTCCTTCAGGAGCACAAAGGCCATCTTTTGCGATTCCTGATCGGCAGCAATCTTGTCGTTGATGGCGCGGGTGATCTGATCCGGCAGCAGAACGTTGCGAAGCAGAACCTCTTCCAGCGTGACTCCACGTCCTTCGAAGGAAACCTTCAAGGTCTTCTTGATGGAATCAATGTAGGTTTGACGCTTGGAGGTGTAGAGCTCGGTGGCCGTGAGGTTCGCAGCGGCATCGCGCATGCTGGCCCGGATTTCACTGCGCACAATCTTTTCTTCCACATCCTGACCAATGGTGCGAAGAATTTCGGGCAGACGCGCCTGCTGCAGTGCGTAAAACACCGTAGCGTCCAACTTCACCGTCAGGCCGTCGCTGGTAATCACGGAGATGGAATCATCGCCACCCTTCTGGCCTTCTTCAGGCACATTGGTCATGGTGTAGTTTTTGGTGCGGACTTCGAATTCCACCACGGTGGAGAAGGGATTAATGAAGTGCAACCCCGAAGGCAAGGGATTTGCTTTCACGGAGCCGAAGAGGACCTGAACGCCAGCCTGGCCGGGGGGCACGATCACGGCCATGGACCCCATGAACAGGATTACCCCGACAGCCCAGGCCAGCCATTGAACAGTGGCGAGCTGCTTGGATAGGGGGAACTCAACACGGGTCTTGAGGCGCCATGCCGCCAAGCCCGCCAATAGAAGTAGTACCGCTAGAAAAACCATGTGATCTCCTTAAAGAACAGTGGTAAGCGTTGCGCCCTGGAACCCCTCCCCACAAGGGAAATTCCGGTTCGCCGCTCAAAGGCAATGATTGGGGGCCAAACAGAAGGTTTTTTTGTACCCACAGGCCCGATGGCTGCGGGTCGCATCGTTAGTTAGAACCTTACCCCAACCCCAAAAGTCCACAGGCGCTGGAATTCCTGGCCGCTACCTTGGGCGTTCAGATAGCTCGATAAGTCTGTCCCAGAATTCACACGGACGGGACGATCCTTGGAAAGGGGTTCTTGGTAACTAGCGGCCACATAGAGTCTCAGAACCGGCAACGGCAATTGCCAACGGGCCCCGACCCGCAGCCACGTGCGCGCGATAGTGTGATTCTGGATAAAGCCGCCCGCTTCGTACTGGTATCGATGAAACCGTTCGATCAGCCCCATCTCGCCAGCAACTCCGACGAAGGGAATCCAGAATTGGGCGTTAACGCCAATACCAGCCCCATATTGCTTCAGTTTGGTTTCGCTTTTCTGCAAAGTTGTCGCGGTCTGCTCCTGTAATTGCCCATCGGAGACTAATTGCGCGAATTCCATCCCCCATTCGAATTTTAGGATTGGTCCCATTCGAATAATGCGATGACTCACGCTGAGAATCGCGCCCTTGCTGGTATCCAATTCCCCAGAAACGACATTGCCAGTGCCGCTAATCAAGACCTGGGGCAGACTTTGGCCCTTGGCGAAAGGCACCTCCACCCGCACATCCCAGGCCTGCGCGGCCAGGGGCAAGGCGACAATCCAGAAGATCAAAACGCGAAAGTTCATGGAAGTCTCCTCGTTGTATTTGCTGAAATGAATTTTAGTTTAGGCGTGACACGGAATGCTGTGTCATCTTTTTGACTTGTCTCCTAGCTCTTTGGATCTAGGCTATTTCCATCCACCAGGACTCCCCATGCCCCCACTCCTTCGCCTCCATTGGTCGACCTTTGGTGAACCCACCCAGGGGCTCGAACACCACTGGGCTGGTACATGGGATAT
Source organism: Holophaga sp. (assembly GCA_030691225.1). Lineage (GTDB taxonomy): Bacteria > Acidobacteriota > Holophagae > Holophagales > Holophagaceae > JAYREN01. The sequence goes on from JAUYES010000771.1 coordinate 2,237, forward strand.
CACCGTGGATCGAAGTCCGCTGGTGGCTTTGCCACCCGAAGAAACCGATTTGTGGGTTGTTACAGCCGAGGCCGAAGAACCCCCACCAGCCTTGCTCAAGGTGCTGGCCGAAGTTGGCGCACTGCCCCTTTTGCTGCTGCGCCAGGCCGGGAAACCGATTTCATTAACTGCGCTGGAAGCCTGGAGTGCGCTAGGCTCCGCGCGGTGGGGTACCTTCTCTCCAGACCCACCCAAGCCTGGGCTCCGCCCTTTGGCCGCGCGCCTTGCGCCGCTCACCGCCGGGCAGGCCCTGAACCTAGGCCTGGTCGGGGTTTCAGGTGCCATGCTGGAAGTACTGGTCAAGGCCAGAGCGGCTGCGGCGACACGTGCCACGGTATTGCTCCAGGGCGATAGTGGCACCGGCAAGGAACTTATCGCCCGCGCCATCCACCGACTGAGTACCGAGGCCAGTGGCCCCTTCGTGCCCGTTCATTGCGGCGCCATTCCTGAAAATCTTTTGGAATCCGAACTCTTCGGCTACACCAAGGGTGCCTTTACAGACGCCCGGAAGGACACCCCTGGCAAGTTCCGTGAAGCCCATGGTGGAACGATTTTTCTTGATGAAGTGGGCACGATGCCCCTTCCCGCTCAAGTTCGTTTGCTTCGGGTTCTCCAGGAACGCGAGGTCCAGCCCTTGGGCGGTGGAGCCCCAATTAAAGTCGAATTGCGGGTCATCGCGGCCACCAACATGGATCTATGGAAACGCGTGCAGGAGGGACAGTTCCGGGAGGATCTGTTCTACCGCCTTGAAGTTATTCCCATCGCGCTGCCACCCCTATCGGCGCGCAGAGAAGAAGTGCCCTTTCTTGCGCAACATTTCCTCAACCGCAAGGCGCGGGAACACGGGCTCTATCCCAAGGCGCTCCATCCCAGCGTGGATTCCTTTTTGATGGCCTTGCCCTGGCCCGGGAACGTCCGCCAGCTAGAAAATGCCATCGAACGCGCCATCGTGCTTTCAAGCAGCCGCCCCATTTTGACGCGGGAGGATTTCCGATTCCTCACCGAGCGTTTGGGTGAAAACCCTTTCACAGAAAGCGATT
>JAUYES010000775.1 GCA_030691225.1 Holophaga sp.
AGGCCTTGTTGGCCTTTCCCCTGGCCATGGTGTTGGGACGTTGGTCCATTGCGTTCCTCTTGCGCCTACTGCCACCCATCGGCCAGGGCTTGGCCAAGGAAGTCCATGAAGGCCTGGGCTGGGGACCCTATGTTCATTCCAGCTTGCTGACCGGGTTGGCCGTTCTGGCCGCCTGGCATCTCCAGGTTCCCCATGTGCTGGGGGCCGTGGCCGCCTCGGCCGGTATGGCGCTGGGGTGGGCCATTTATCTGCGCCGCCGCCTGGGCGGCCATAGTGGCGATCTTCTGGGGGCCGGGAATCAACTAGTGGAAGCTACGGCCCTGCTAGTGTTGATGCTAAAGGTTCCTTAGATGATGCCCTTATTCCTCCTTCGCCATGGCCCCACATCCGCCTCCCAATCCGGGGCACCCTTGGGGCGAACCGATCTTCCCGTGAATGCCGAAGGTCAAGCGCAATGGCCTCAGATCCGCGCCGAGCTCCTGGCCATGGGGGTTCAGCGCGTGTTCACTTCCAACCTTTCCAGGGCCCGGGATCACGCCTTGGACCTGGGCTTGCCGAGCCTGGTGCTGCCGGATTTGGCGGAACAGGCCTTCGGTGAATGGGAAGGCCTGCCCTGGAGCGACATCCCCGGCGCAGACGCCTACTTGGCGAATCCCGTTATCGGCACACCCCCCGGCGGCGAATCCTTCGCCCGCTGCGCCAGTCGTTCCCTGCTGGCCCTGCAAGGCGCACTGGATGGCGATCAAGCCACCCTAGTGCTCGCCCATGGCGGCTCACTGCGGGCGATCCTGGCCCATTTTTTGGGACTACCCCTGGAACGCGCCCTGGATCTTGCCTGGCAGCCCTTCGGTTTAACAAGACTCGAAGTCTATGGTGCCAATCGAGCCGTGCTGCGCTATCACAATCGGTCTCTCGTCTAGCGGGCTGCTCTGCCCCGGATCGCACGCTGCCTCGCAGCGTGTTTCCCACTCGCCCTTGTCTTCAGCCACGCTTCCATGAGAGGCTGAAGATTCAATTTTCGTGCTGGATGCACGGGAAGCAGGTGCGAATCCTGCGCTGCCCCGCAACGGTGTGCGCCTTGTTCCAGGAAGAATGGGAGCAAGCGACTTCGCCGGAACCACTGGAGCGATGCTCCGGGAAGATTCCGGGGGTTCTTCGGAACCTGTCATGCGCGAGCCCGGCGACCGGTCCAGTTCATACCCAACCGCCGTGGGAGCGGGTCAGGGCCTGAACTTAGCGTTCGTGTCCTCGCTCCTCCCTGGCTACATGCGTGGAGGCATGCAATGGATCTCACCCGAATCACCCTGATTCTCACCCTCGGAGCTGCACTTAGTGCCTCTGAATCAACCCCGGATCCCCTGGAAAAACCCAAGCCCAAGGCCGAAGCCAGCGCCACGGTCACGGTTACGGCAGAGGCTTCGCCCATCGAGTTGGCCAAGACTCCCAATCCGGTGAAGGTGCTAGACAAGGCCGCTATTGAGCGTAGCGGCGCCAAGACCCTTGGCGAATTGCTGATGGACCTCCTTCCGGGCCAAATTCTCAGCAACGGTGGCGTAGGCACGGCCTCCTCCACACTTCTGGGCGGTGCCCGTGGTCAGGATGTGGTTGTGACCCTTGATGGCATCCGCCTTACGGATGCCTCCGGCCTCGGCGGCGTGAATGCCAATAGCCTAGCCCTGGCAGGCATCGAGCGCATCGAAGTGCAGAACGGGCCATGTTCCTCTCGCTTTGGCTCCGATGCCATGGGCGGCGTCATCGCACTCTACACGGCAGGCGCGGCTTCCAAGGGGCTTTCGGGCGAACTTAGTGGCACGATCGGCACCCAGGGTATCGCTGGGCTTCGGGCGGCAACGGCCTTCGGCTGGGCCACCGGTTGGGAGCGCATGGCCTTGCAGGGAACACGGGAAGATCAGGCCACCGAGACCACCAAGCCCTTTCGCGCCACCGGTACCTTCGTGGGCCTAGGCCAGGAACTAGGCCCGGATAGCCTTTTGACCATCAGCTACCGCAACGCTTACACAGGCACGCCCATTCCCTACGCTTCGGTAACGCCCACTTCACGCGGCTACAACGCCGATCGCGAATCCCGCAGCCGCAACGAACAGATCGTGGGTTCCCTGCGTACTATGTTCGGCACGGACTGGATGACCGAAC
>JAUYES010000776.1 GCA_030691225.1 Holophaga sp.
CTTCGGTCAGCGGAAGAACTTCTGGGAGCGGCTCCACAGTGCTTGGAGGTCCGTCTTGTCTACTAGGCTGGAATACTGCTCCCAGTAATCCCCGTTGCCGCAGATTTGAGACCACCAGCACTCGCGGAGTCGCAGTACCAGGGACAAGGGAAGTTTGATTTCCCGCATGGCGACAACCACACGATCGATGCGACCCACATCCGTCATAGAGGCCAAGAGGGTGACCCGTTTCGACAAGAAGAAGTTCTGGAGGGGCTCCGGGTACCTATGCCACAACCCAGCGACCTCGTAGGGGGCCGCAAAAAGCAGGAGAGGTTTTTTGGATCCCGTCGTCACACGGAACTGCAGCACACCGCCAGGCAAGTCCTTCTGATCGTAAAGGGCGATGTGCAAGCTCTTGTTGAAGGCTTGAATTTCTCGAGATTGGGGGTTCGGCACGCATAGATTCAGGAGCAGCGTTGTGCCATTCCGGTAAAGATCCATGTTGAGCCCAATCGACCCCACCTTCAGGGGCAATGGGTAGGGATGACCAACGCCGATATAGATCGACTCGCCACCCTCATGTTCGGCATCGGAAAGGATGTAGTGATTAAGGGACATGGTCCCTCCTTGAGTAGACGAATCCTTTCCCGGCTTCCTAGGCTGGGTGGATTCCACTTTTCCGGGATGGTGCAAGCTCAGGTTTGGATTGAGGAGCCTTGCGCACCTGCTTTGGCCTGATTCAGGTCCATGTGGGGAGTTCGAGTGGGGGGCCTTCCCCACCCAACCTCCCGACGCCCTGGTGGGGGTCGGATTCTGGTGAGGGTTGTCGGTTTGATGTTCATGGTCGTGTCTCAGCTCCGGATTCGCTCTTTGCGGTCCGTTGCTAATCATTGTACCGGTCGAAAAATAGCCTTAATCTTCTGAGAAATAGACTTATGCGTGTTGATAGGGGATGTAGGGGAAAGGGAAAGTGATTGATCGCAGAAACGCATCTGCCTGGGGCAAACTGAGCTATGCCTCCTGGGTTCAACCTCACTAAATTCCTTGCCGCATCCCCTGTCTTTGCTAAGCAGGAAATCGATGTTGCCTTGAATGCTGACGCTCGCGGATCCATCAGTTATTGGGTGAAATCAGGAACGATTCGCCCGGTTGGCCATGGCATCTACGCCACAGCGAATGCACCCGTTTTCGGGACATCCAAGGAACTCCCACCCTGGCCTGATCTCTACCTGGTAGCACATAAGGTGGAACCCAAGGGTGTGATCATCGGAAAGGCAGCCCTTGCTTTCCACAGCGGCACGGCGGCTCCCCGCACTGTTGAAATCCGTTTGCCTATTAGCTCAAAGCCATTTCCCTTGCCTAGGCTTAGTGCAGAGATTCGCCGGGTGAACCGATTTGTCCCAGGAATCACCACCCCCCACCGCGTTTTTCATTTGGGCATGAACATACCGATTGCAACCCCCGAATCTGCACTCCTGGATTGCATTGATCAGATCGCCACAGTAGATGACCTCGATTTCTGTTTCAGTGCACTCCAAAACCTCCAGACCCTGGACCACGACCTGCTACGGCGGCTGTTGACTGGTGACAATCAGCCATCTGGTAATCCATCTCAGGCATTGGTCTCAAGGGTCGGGGCATTTCTCGAATTGACTCAAGGTCCCACGAGGGAATGGGGCAACCTACTCTGCGCAATTGAAGACTATGCGGCTCCTCAGCCCTGTGATTGGGGTACATGCATCAAGGATTTCTACATCGATAGTCGTTGGAAAGCTCGGATTCCGCATACCTTTAAGAGCTGGGCAAAAAGGCGGATCGAGCTTCCTCCGAAACAGGTGGACGAGGGAGCAGGCACAAATCGTTTTCTCCGGACGTACGAGCTACTGGCCACCGAATGGATTGAGCACCTGCCTAATTCAAAACCAGAAGCGAATTTGGTATCGCAGGTTCTCGTTCGCCTTCCCAAACTGGCCAAAAAGAACTTCACCCTTCGCCCTGGACAGGCTCAAGCGATCAATGCCATTCAACTTGGTTTTGATACCCTCGCGGTCTTGCCCACCGGTTCCGGAAAATCCTTGATTTACCAGTTCCTTTCGAAGGAACTTGGCGGTACCGCCTTGGTGATTTGCCCGCTCATCGCTTTGATGCACGACCAGGTCGCGCAAGCAAAATCCCTAGGATTGACCGCTCGAAGTTTGAACAAAACCACTGACAGAGATGAGGCAAAGGAGACCAGAAGGCTTCTGAAAGTAGGCCTTTTAGACATCCTGTTCATCTCTCCCGAGCGCCTAGGTTCCTACGTAGTCAGCTACAGTGCTTATCTCCGCCTCATCAAGCTCCTAGTCGTGGATGAGGCCCACTGCATCAGCGGATGGGGTCACAACTTCAGGCCAAAATATTTGGAAATCCACCATCACCGCGCGCATTTCCCAAACATTCCGATTCTTGCGCTGACGGCCACCGCTCCGAAGATGGTGCAGGAAGACATAGCCTTCTACCTAGGCATGCGGAGGCCTTTCCGGTTTGTGGAACCCATCTTTCGCAGCAATTTGGCTCTCTCTGTCATCAAAATTCCAAACCAAGAAAGGGCCAGGATTGAGGCACTGAAAGCCTATGTCCTCGGCTCTCAATCTCGCGATCAAGGCATTGCCTACTGTTGGAAAAAGAGGACCACTGAGAAGGCTGCGCTGGAACTCCAAGCTGTTGCTATTGCTTCAGGGCCCTATCACGCCAGCCTTCCGGATATGGTCAGACACAAAACCCAGAGGGCCTTCATGAGGGGAAAGCTCCGCGTGATCACCGCAACCACTGCCTTTGGAATGGGGATCAACAAGCCCGATGTTAGGTTCGTGGTTCACCTTGCCCTACCAGATAGCGTGGAAGCCTACCTCCAGGAGATCGGAAGGGCGGGCCGAGATTCGCTTGAGGCCAGATGCGTAATCTATGTCGATGACGCCAATGAGAATGAGTGGAAATCCAAACTCCATGGACGAAAACATGAACCGAAGCTTCGAAGTGTTCAGGAAGAACAATCGAAGCGCCTCTGGGAATTGATCATCAACCCCAAAGGTTGTCGATGGGTCGCGATGGCGAAGTATTTTGGAGAACAGGGCGCCCTTATGCCGTGCGGAATTTGCGATGAATGCGTGGCAGGAAGGGGGGGAACCCCTATTCCAATCGAAGCACACGGGACGCCAACGCTCTAAGCTCGTGTAGGCGAGCGCTTTCCGCAGAGGAAAGCCCCAGTGCCTGATGGTCAAGGGAATCCATTCCCAACAGGGTATTCAGTCCGCCTACTTCGGACAGGATGTAGATCGCTTGGGCAAGGCCACCGCCTAGCATGGGAGCCAGAGCCAGTGCGTCCTTCCATGTTTCGGGATAGGTAATCCCAGCAGCAAGGGCATGCAATTCCAGGCTGGTTGCAACCTCGTTTTCGCCGATGCAATTTATCTGGCCATCGCTCATATCAGTCTCCCTTGGCCCCGGGATGGGGCACCCATAGCCAACCTCCTGTCTGTTCGTTGGCCTGGGCCGGGCGAGCAGAGCTCCTAAGTGCCGAACCGTCGAGTGGACCGGGAAAAAGGTCGCACCGATTCTCGGGTAGTCGAGCGGGCAGGTGCTTGGGCGCGCCAAGGAGGTGCAGCCGTGCCCATCATGAGGCTAGGGCGCTGTGAGTGATGCCAGAATGGAGCCTACAGTGAGCCTATTGCGCATGGATCAGGAATACCGCCTGGAAGCGGCCGGTGAGCCGGTCATCGAAGGCTGCTAGTCTCATGAGTAATTACATGCCGGTCCTTAAACCATCCTTCACCGAACCTAAGCAATCACTTCTGTTCGGAGCCTAGGTGATAGCGGCGAGAGGCGCTTCGTTGATGCCTTTGTCAGGTGCTGCACAATGGCCTGCATCACAGGCGGAGCTACGCCGTTCCCGATCTGCCTGATCCGGTCGCGCCTTGATCCGAGCAACTCGAAGTGGTCTGAGTCCTCGATTCCCATGGCTCGCATCAGTTCAGGCACCTGGAGCATCCGGATCCATGGTGCCCCATCCCGCCATGTCACGAGACCGAAGCGGTCGATCGTCGTAATTGTCCGTAGAGGATGATCCAGCGATTGCCACCCGCCAGAACCATCCGACCCGTAGTAAACAATCAGGAAAGGAACCTCCTTGCCAAGCACATCGACCCCTCGACGGAAGCGGGCGAGGGTTGGCAGAGCGCGGCGTCCGTTGTCCAGCAAGGTGCTCGGCCATTTATCAATTTTTGTAGTTCGATCGTAGTCGAGGACCTGCCATGCAGACGGGGAGGTGACCGCAGGGCGAGGCAAACTCGCAGGAATCCGTCCTTTTTCGCAGAGGAGGAAAAGCCTTCGCCTCTTCTGTGGAACACCGAATTCGACTGCATCAATGTTCTCTATCCGGATGCCATACCCAAGGTTCCGCAATCCTTCCAGAAGAGGGTTATACCCGTCCCAACTCTTCATGTGGATGACATTCTCGATCACTACCCACTGGGGTGCCAAGTCGCGGGTGAAATTGAGCACATAGTTGGCTGTGCGTTTGCTTTCTTCACAGCGTGTCGCGGCTCCTTTGGCGCAGGTGTGGTTGGTGCACTCCGGGGATGCAAGCAGGAGATCGATCTGCCGCCGCTTCAGGCCCAATTCCGAGGGAACAGTGTCCGGCCTGAGCAGGAACATCTCACCACTGGAATCG
>JAUYES010000779.1 GCA_030691225.1 Holophaga sp.
CGGTCACCCCAACCCCAGACACTTCTTCAAGGTCGGTGCCGCACCTCGGCTAATTTCCAATTCCGCACCCCCCGCAATGCGGGCCAAGAGGCGTCCCGAATCACCGGGCCGCACACCCAGTACAGCCTCAGGCCGAAGCAGCAAATGCCGATGGCCACGAATTAGCCCCCTGCCGGCCAGGGCGATTTCGGCTTCGGACAGGCTCTTCCAGATGGTGCGGAAGCGCTCCCCTGCGTAGGCCCAGACAATTCCATCCTCGAAGGTGAAGTGCGAGGTCTTGGTAAGATCCAGGAAAATAAGCCCCTCTCCTGCCTTCACGGGATAGCGCAGTGGGCCGGTAGCCTTGGCCGCTTCAGGCGCAACCCTCGAGACTCGAAGCCGTTGGAGCGTCTTTTCCAGACGATCTGCCGTCACGGGTTTCAGCAGGTAGTCCACAGCCGCCTGTTCGAAGGCCCGGATCGCATGTTCGGCGTAGGCCGTGACGAATACGATGGGAAAGGGCCGAGGCAAATCCTCCACCACATCGAGCCCTGTTAGACCGGGCATCTGAATATCCAGAAACAAAACATCGGCCTCGCCACCCTTTTCCAGCCACTCCAGCACCGCCGGGCCGTCTTCCAATTCGGCGACCACTTCGCATTGGGCCTCGCGCAACAGACGCACCAATCGCTTGAGATTGTAGGGTTCGTCCTCGGCGACGAGAACGCGGAGTGGAGTGTTCATGCCTGAACCTCGTTGCGTTTCCTAAGAATAAGTTCGGCCAGAGTCCAGTCACCCTCGCGTTCCAGGTGAAGAGCTTCGGGCCGCTCTCCCAATAATGCCAAGCGCTCCCGAAGGTTGCGCAGACCGATGCCTTCGGGCGCGCCTTGAATAAGGGGTTCGCCCGTATTGGCCACTCCCAAACGAATCTCATGGCCTTCAGTTTTGAGGAAGATCCGCAGTTCTCCGCCGCCGCGATGGGGAGCCACACCGTGCTTGATGGCGTTTTCGACGAGGGGCTGCAAGAGAAGCGGGGGAAGTTCTTGGGACTCCAACTCGGGGTCCCATTCCCAAACAACCCGCAGCCGATGGCCCAAACGGATGGTCTCCAGCGCCAAATATTGTTCGATCAGCGCCTTTTCCGCCGAGAGTGGGCCCAAGGGTTTGGAACTACTCTCCAGCAGGCTTCGCAACAAAGAGGCCAGACTCACCAGGGCATCCTCGGTGGCCCTGGGATCCTCCCTCACCAGTTCGGTCAACCCACTGATGGCGTTGAAGAGAACATGCGGATTCATCTGGGCCTGAAGGGCCCGAGCCTGAGCCGCGGCGGCGGTGCGGTTGGCGTCGGATTCTTTGCGTTCGGCGCGTTCTTTGTCCGCCAAAATCCATCCGATGAGCATCGCAAGGGAAAGGTTGGCGATGGCGACGGCCACCAACCGCGGATGGACCAAGGGGTAGCGTGGGCGCTCGGCACCTTCCACGCGAGACCCGTGCCGCCCCAGCCCACCAGAACTTGGCCCTGGTCCCCGTCGGTCTCCACTAAAGTTCAAGGACAGGAGAATGGTCATCCCCGCGACCCAAACCAAGTTCCAAAGCATGGCTTGGGTCAAACCACGGGCCATCGAGGTCAAGGGTTGGTCATTTCCTGTCCACTGCCAAGGCACCGGAGACAGCACCAAATAGGCGAAGGCCAGCGTGAATGGATACGTGAATTCCTGCCAATTAGAGGGCGGGTTTCCCACTCCCCAGCGGGTGAGAAGCCAAAGTGCTCCGAACGCCAGAACGGCGCCCCAGGTTGCGGGGCGCCGAATGCGTATCCAAGTTGCAGGACCGAGCTCAGATGCGTGCATGATGCCTCATGCTACTTCGTTTCGAGGCCAGGGCCACCCGGCCTCATGCCTCGGCCGTGCATCATCCCGCGTTTTGGCCCGCCTGGATGCGCGGCCCGCTGCTTTTCGGCCTTGGCTTTCTGCTCGGGAGTCAGAATGGCCAGGGATTCCTGCATCATGGCGCGGCGATTCAGGGCCAACTCGAATTGAGCCTGGGAAGCCTTGTCATGCAGGGCCTTCAACTGTTCCACGGGAGTGGCGGGATCCGTCATCGCTTGATGCAGTGCCTTCTTGGCTTCCACCATGGCTTCGAATTTGGGTTTCGAAACCTCCCGGTGCTTTTCGGCAATGGCCTTCATGCTGGCCTTCTGAGCCTCGGTCAGGTCAAGACCTCGCATAGCCATGCGGGGATGATTTCCCATGCGACCGCCACCATGAGGCGCCTGAGCGACCATGGGCGCGGCGAGGCTCAGTCCGAGCACAAGAGAAAGAAATGTTTGGGTGATCATAAGGCCTCCTTGGCATGGGGCAGATGATTTCCGCTCCACACCAGTAGAGTGCCCTTCGAGGCAAAAGGCTTACGGTGAAGCACGAGGCGTCAGTTGGAGCCCTTGAATTGCAAAGGAAGGGCTTCGGACTGCAGGCGCCGGCCAATCCTCGCTATTCCCAAGCAAAAAATTCCCCCCATAATCGGGACAAGCTAACCACTGCGCCGGGAGACTCCATGGAACTTAAGCCCCTTTTTCTCGCCCATTTGAAAGAGCGACTCGCCTACGCGGAAAAAGCTCTCGCCGCCAATGCCTTCGATGCCTTGGTCATTTCAAGCGGAGCCGCCTATACCCATTTTGCCGACGATCAGGATGCGCCCTTCCGTCCTACGCCTCATTTTCGGCACTACTGCCCCCTGACCGGCCCTCATCACGCCCTGCTTATCCGCCCCGGCCAGAAGCCCCTTTTGGCCCGCTATGCACCGGAGGATTTTTGGTACGAACAGCTGAGCCTGGAAGCCATCTGGGGTGGCACGCCCTTCTGGGTCGAAGGCTTCCAAGTGGTCGAATGCGCCAGTCTGGATGCAGTCTGGGAGGCCGTTGGCAAACCAGCGCGCGCCGCCTACATCGGCAATGAAACAGAACGGGCCGCAACGGCCGAGCTCGACATCAACCCCGTGAAGCTCACGGCCTACCTCGACTGGGGACGGGCCTACAAGAGTGAGTATGAAATCCGGAATCTGGAAGATGCCACCGTGCTAGGCGCCAAGGGCCATATCGCGGGTCGCGAGGCGTTTTTGGCGGGCGGATCGGAGCTCGAAATCCATCAGGCCTTTGCCAAGGGCGTGGGCTGCCTGGATCATGAATTGGCCTTTGGCTCCATCGTGGCCCTCAACGAGAAGGGTGCGACCCTTCACTACGAGAACAAGCGCCACAATAAGAACGGCGCCACCATGATCCTGGATTGCGGGGCCCGAGTGCGGGACTACGCTTCCGATATCACCCGCACAATCACCGCTCCCACCTGCGATGCCCGCTTCAAGGCCCTAGTCGCGGGCATGGAAAAACTACAGTTGGAACTATGCGCCGCGGTCAAAAAGAACCTTCCCTTCGGCCAACTGCATCATCAGGCCCACCTGAAGGTCGCCGCCCTGTTGCAGGAATCGGGAATCATGAACGTCTCGGCGGAAGAATGCGTGACCAAGGGCTTTTCGCGCGCCTTCCTGCCTCACGGCCTGGGCCATCACCTGGGCATCCAAGTTCACGATGTCGGCGGAAAACTGGCTGGACCTGATGGAACCTTCCAGGCGCCTCCCCCGGAATACCCCAACCTGCGCACCACCCGCACCCTGGAGCCCCGCCAGATCGTCACCATTGAGCCGGGCCTCTACTTCATCCCCATGCTTCTGCGCCCCTTCCGTGAAGGCGAGCACGCCAGTCACTTCAACTGGACTCTCATTGATGAACTGAGCGCCTTCGGTGGCATTCGCATCGAAGACGATATCCTCGTCACCGAAGGCGAGCCCCGCAACCTGACCCGAGAGCACTTGGCGAAATAGCCTGGCGCTTTTGCCATGGGCCGCGAGGTATGCCTTGCGGCCCATTTTCTGCCCGTTCAAAACGACCTCACGAGACCGTGAACCGAAGAGCCAAGTCATACCATCCAAACGTGAAACCGCTGTTCCTGCTTGCTGTTTCCCGCAAATCTGTGAAGAGCTAAAAAGAAAGCCCCGGAGAACCCAGGGCTTTCTTTCTGCATGGAAATTCAACTATTTGGTAGCGGCCTCAAGACGCTTGAGCAAGATGAAGACGACACTAGCCGACAGCAGGCAGCAGACGATGAAAATGGCCCACACCTGCCAAATTTCAATGCGGGACCACATGGAACTACCCACGAAGAGGAGTTGGTTCCCAATGGCCGTGGCACCCAACCAGCAGCCTTGCATCAGGCCCTGGAAACGGGGCGGGGCCACTCGGGAGACAAAGGACAGTCCCATGGGGCTCAGGAAAAGCTCGGCAAAAGTGAGGATGAGATAGGAGTTGATCAGCCAGTGGGCGGCTACGCGTTCAGCACTTGGCTGCCCGGCCAATGACGCAGGACTGGGTAGACCCAAGGATCCAATGACCAGGATTACAAACCCAAGGGCAGCGATCACCATGCCGATCCCGATCTTGCGAGGGGCGGAAGGCTCCATCTGCCGTTCGCGGAGCCAGGCAAACGCACTGACGACTACGGGCGTAAGGAAGACCACAAAGAAGGCGTTGAACTGCTGGAAGGTCTCGGGCTCAATCGGGTTATTGGCACTGAAGCTGCGATAGAAGTTGTATGCCAGGATCGAACCAGCCGCCAAGAGCGAAGCCCCGACCATACGGGCCCTGGAGGAACTGGAGGGCTTGACCAGGGTAAACAATCCACCTGCAGCCACCCCGATGGAAAGCAGCGACCAAATATTGAAGGCCAGATTCCATCCTGCGCTAACGGTTTTTACCGTGTAGTCCCGAGCAAAGAAGGTCATGGTCAGGCCGTTCTGGTGGAAAGACATCCAGAAGAAGATGACCACCAGGAAGACCATGAGTAGCGCCATCAAACGCTGTTTTTCCTCACCCTTGGACATGACCGGAGCATCACTTGCGCCTTCGGCACCGGCCTTCTTCCTCTCGGGGAGATGACGCTTAAAGGTCATATAGCAAGTTAGGGAAATGAGCATGGCCACTGCCGCAATGGCGAAGGCATAGTTGTATCCCGTGGAGAAGACGTCCAAGTAGCGTTGAGCAAAGGCCGCGAGATCCGCAACAGGTTGACCGCTAACTTTGTCTGCGAGCTGCTGGAAATGGGCAGGATCTCCCAGGGTTCCATCGATCATCTTGTTGCAAAGCCCGGTCATTTCGGCGTCATAGGTGAAGCCGTTGCGACCCAGGTGCCAGGTGCGTACGGCCCGCGCCGCATTCGGTGCAAAGATGGCGCCGACGTTAATACCCATATAGAAAATGCTGTAGGCGGTATCGCGCAGCTTGCTGTATTCAGGCGCGTCGTACATCTGCCCAACCAGGGCTTGGAGATTCCCCTTGAAGAGACCATTGCCCAGCGCGATCGTTCCCAGCCCAATGATGGCCATGGGCAACCCCATCCCAGGAATGGCCAAGAGGATGTAGCCAACGAACATGATCACCACACCCGAAGCCACCACCCCCTTGTAGTTCTGGGTTCTATCAGCGATGAATCCACCCAAAAGAGCTAAGGCGTATATCGCAAAATAAAAGGTGGAGTAGATCAGACCGGCCTTGTCCGATGACATATTGAACTTGGCCTGCAGGAACATGACCAGGATGGCCATCATGGTATAGAAGCCGAAGCGCTCTCCCAT
>JAUYES010000795.1 GCA_030691225.1 Holophaga sp.
GGCAGTGATAGCACAGAGTCTTGATTGCCGGGGTCGGACATGGGGCCTCAACGAGCTTTCACCATCAGTTTCACAGATTCATTTGGCCTCGGGCCTGGCACTGATGAGAATGGGGTATGTCCACGCCAAAAAAACAACGTCTCGCAATCCTACTATTCCCAATCCTACTGCTCTGCTCCTGCGGAGGGGGCAGCAGCCCGACCGCCGCCACGGTAATCCCACCCGTGGTCCCAGTGGACTACACACCGACCAGCGCCCGTCTGGCTCAACAACCCCTGCTCGATGACCTTAAGGCTTTGTCGGCCCCGGAGCTCGGAGGCCGCAAGCTCGGCAGCCCGGGGAATGAAACCGCTCGCGCATTCCTGGAACAGCGGTTCACGACCTTGGGCCTTTCTCACCTTGGAGCGAGCTTCCGCCAAGCCTTTACCTCGCCCCGTGGCAACGGCATCAATGTCGTGGGCTACCTGCAAGGGACCCAATTCCCGACTGAATACATCCTTCTCACGGCCCATTTCGACCACATCGGCATCCGAAACGGCCAGGTGATGTGTGGCGCGGATGATAATGCCTCGGGAACTGCGGCTGTCCTTCACCTGGCCGAATACCTCAAGAACCATCCCCCCGCCCGTACCGTTGTGTTCTGCCTATTCGATGGCGAAGAGGCCGGTTTATTGGGTTCCGAAGCCTTTGCTTCCGAACCTCCGGCCCCCATCACCCTGGCCAAGATCAAAGTCGTACTCAATTTAGATATGATCGCCCAGGGCACCCAGGGCCGGATTTTCGTGGGCGGCACATCCTTTACGGCATCCCTAAAGCCCCATCTCCTAAGCGCCTTTGCTACCTCCAAGGTGGCGGTGGTGCCCGATTTTGAAAAATATGACGCGCAATCTGACCAGGGGCCTTTTCTGGATCGCGGCGTGCCCTTTCTTTTTTTCTGCGTGGGCGATGATGATCCCTACTACCACACCGTAAATGACACCTATGAGCGGATCCCTAAAGTCTTCTATTGGGCCACCGTCGAAGCCATCCTGGAGACCTTCCTGCGCCTGGATGCACAAACGAGCCTGCCCATAAGCCAAGCTCCCATGCGAGAGATCGCGCCCTTTTCAGTGCGCTGGAACCCCGATCTCTGGCGACGAAAGCTCAACGAAAGCACCCCGCCATCCGAGTAAGCATTTCCCCGAGGTCCCATGTCACGATTCGGTTCCATCTGGGGTTCGGGACCGCCCGTCTTGAAAGCGCTGGCTGCTCAGGCTCTAGGCTTTTTGTTTCTACTGAGCTTGGCTCACCTCTTTCCAGGGCGGCTCCCCTTCTGGCTTTGGGTCGCCCTTCAGGCTTTGTTGGCCGCCAGTCTCGCGGCTTGGTGGGGCCTAGGACCTTGGTGGCGGGTATTCCAAATTCTGGTGCCCGTGGCCTTGGGTTGGCAGCTAGGCCATGCGGTCTCGGCTTGGGTCTACCCTTCCCTGCTGGCGGTCGTTTTCCTGGTTTTTGGTGGTGGCATCCTGACTCGGGTGCCGCTGTATAACTCCGGCTCAGCAGCCTGGGATGAGCTCCTAACCCTTATTCCAGAAGGTGAGCGCTGGCGAGTTGTGGACCTGGGTGCAGGGCTGGGAGGCCCCCTGGCCGCCTTGGCTCATCGCCGTCCCGAAGCCCGTTTCATCGGGGTTGAAGCCTCGCCCCTGGTATGGCTCATCGCCTGGCTTCGCTGCCTGCCCTGGAAAAAGAATTGCCGAATCCAGGCGGGTAGCCTTTGGCGTTTCCCACTAGCGGAAATTGATCTCGCCTTTGCCTTTCTTTCCCCAGCCCCGATGGCGGCGCTTTGGGAGAAGGCCTGCACCGAAATGAAGCCGGGAACCCTTCTCATCAGCCACAGTTTCCAGATTCCAGGCGTCGAGCCCGAACGCCGTATTTCCCTGCCCGGTCGGCCGGGGGCATGCCTTCTGCTCTACCGGATTCCAAAAATGCCCTAGAGTTAAGCATTCCAGGGATCTGCCGAAAACTCAGGAAGGGGCCATCTT
>JAUYES010000805.1 GCA_030691225.1 Holophaga sp.
TGACGCGGCCTTCATCGCCGCCCCCTGCTGCGATATCACCGGCAACATGAACGGTATTCATGGCCCGTCGGCCTGCGGTTCCCTGGGCTATGCCTACACCGATGCCCGCTACGCCAAGAAGGTTATTGCCGTCACGGATAATCTGGTTCGCTACCCGGCGTCTCCCATCAGCATTTCTCAGAGCGATGTGGACTACGTGGTGCAGATCGAATCTCTGGGCGACCCTCGCAAGATCGTGTCCACCACTACCCGCATCACGCGGGACCCCGCGGGCCTTCTGATCGCGAAATACGCCGCGGAAGTCATCGAGGCCTCGGGTTTGCTGAAGGATGGGTTTTCCTTCCAGACAGGCGCCGGTGGCACCTCATTGGCGGTGGCCGATAACATCCGACGCAAGATGGCAGCCGGGCAAATCAAAGGCAGTTTCGGCTGCGGCGGAATCACCGGTTATTTCGTGGACATGCTGGAGCAGGGCTATTTCGAAACTCTTTTCGATGTTCAGTGCTTCGATTTGAATGCCGTGGATTCCATGCGCCGCAATGCGGGCCACCGGGAAATCAGCGCCGATCTCTACGCCAGCCCCTTCAATCGCGGCTCTGTGGTCAATATGCTCGATTGCGTGATCTTGGGTGCCACTGAGGTGGACGTGGACTTCAACGTCAACGTCAACACCGAATCCAGCGGCTACCTGCTGCATAACACCGGCGGGCACTGCGATACCGCTGCGGGTGCCAAGCTCGCCATCGTCGTGGCGCCGTCCATTCGCGGCAGGCTTCCCATCGTCCGCAATGCTGTCACCACCGTCACCACACCGGGCGAGACCGTCGATGTCATCGTCACCGAGCGCGGCATCTGCATTGCCGATAAGCACGTTGAGCTTAAAAAGGAACTGCTGCGGCGCAATCTCCCCATTAAGGACATCCGGCAATTCCACGAAGAAATCACTCAGATCACCGGTATTCCCAAACCCGTCGAATTCGATGATGAAATCGTTGCCCTCATTGAGTACCGCGATGGTTCCATCATCGATGTCGTCCGCCGCGTCCGCGAATAGCACGACCTTGCAAGCCGGGATTCTGGAGGCTCGGGATGCGCGCCAGCGTGTCCTAGTGGCGGCTTTAGCCAAGGCTCGGACCGGCAATCAGGTCTCGGTCCTGTTCGTCAGCACCAATATTCCAGGCCCCGATAAGCATCGCCCAGGATCCTCGGCGCTGATTGTCGGTGCACTAGATTCGCTGCAAAAAACAATCCCTCTGGAAAGCGATGCCCTTGAAAGCGATCTCCTAGGCCCCTTCTGGATTGGGTATTCCACCACTCAACCCGCGAAAATCAAACAAAGGACCATCGAGATCGAAGCGGCCCATCCTTCGGCTCGACTCCTGGATATCGATGTCTATGGCCTCGATGGCATCCAGATAAGTCGGGTCATGTTGGGAGCCACCCCGCGCGCCTGCCTAATTTGCTCGGAGCCGGCTGGCGAATGCATTCGACTGGGGCGGCACCAGCCACAGGAAATCCAGCCTCGCGTCGAAACCCTTCTTGAGTCATTCCAAACGGTCCACAAAACTCTGACGCTAGAACGATTGGCAGAAAATCTTGCTCTGGGCGCCCATTTGGAGCTTCGCGTCACACCAAAACCTGGGCTCGTGGATTCCCACGATAACGGCTCACATGCCGATCTGACCTACGCCACCATGCAGACCTCCGCGAATCTACTGCCCATGTACTTCGCGGACCTTTTGAACGGGTTCCAGCAAGGTGTCCCGCTACAAACCTACGTCCAGGCTGGCCTTGAAGCCGAGGCCCGAATGTTCACCGCCATTCATTCCAATGCCCACAAGGGCTACATCTTCTTATCGGGACTACTCCTGCTCGCCGCCTGTGAATGTGAGGGAGAGATAGCACGGCTGCGGACCACCTTGGCGAACCTCGCAGGGCGATTTTTTGCAGGCTTTGATAGTTCCAAAAGCACCAGCGTACGCCTCCGCCACACCGTGGGAGGCATTCAGGCTGCCACGGAACGAGGTCTTCCCGCCGTGTTCGATCATGGCTGGCCCCGGTATCAGGAGGTCCTGAGCGAAGGCTGGGGCAAGGAAGACGCCGCGTTCTATTTGATGGCCATCCTCATGCATCAGGTGGAGGACACCACGGCTATCCACCGCTGTGGAGTTGATGGACTCGCCCGGCTGCAACGCGACGGTGCGAACTTGCAGAGAATGCTGGAACGCCGCCAATCACCACAAAACTGGCTGGCCGAATTGAACGAGGACTATCGCCGAATAGGTCTAACCATGGGTGGCGTCGCCGATTGCATGGCCCTGGTTTTTGCGCTGCACCTCAGTTTTGCTCCACCCAAGCCTTGACCAGCGCCTCGAAATGATCGCCGCGCTGTTCGAAGTTCTTGAACTGATCGAAGCTGGCACAGGCTGGGCTTAGCAGAATCTGATCGCCCGACTGGGCAAGCTGAAAGGCCTTCGCCACGGCGGCGTCGAAGTTCCAGATGGATTCGTGCGGCAAATCGCCCAGATCCCGCTCCAGTTGTGGAATGGCATCCCCCAGAAAGAGGAGAGATCGCAGCTTGCATTCCAGAGCCTGGCGCAGGGGCAGGTAGCTTGTCCCCTTGTCTTCCCCCCCCAGCAGCACCACAAGGGGTCCAGGCAGCGCGCGAATGGCCGTTAGGGTGGCATCCACATTGGTGCCTTTGGAATCGTTATAGGCCTTTACGCCGGATCGCTCGCCACAAAAGGCGATGCGATGGGAGAGTCCCGGATAACTCCGCAGGCCTGCACAAAGCGCCGGAAGGGTGGCACCTCCGTGATGGGCCAACACACTAGCTGCCAGTGCGTTTTCGACATTGTGATCCCCGGGAATCTGCAATTCGGACCGATGCACCAAGGCGTTTACGTTTCCACTCACGTCGCGCAGCATCAGAGTTCCAGTTTCATCGCACCAGGCGCCCGGCATGCCGACATCCGACCATCCGAAGCGAGCCTCTCGGCCCTGCCCCGATGTGGCATAGGTTTCGGTCGAAGGCGTCAAACGCAGATCGCCAGCTTGCTGGCCCTGAAAAACCCGCAACTTGGCATCGAGATAGCCCGCCATATTGCCGTGGCGGGCCAGATGGTCTGGTGTCAAATTCAGCAATACCGCAGCTTCCGCGTGGAAATCCCGAACGGTTTCCAATTGATAGCTGGAGCATTCCAGGGCGAAGCGTGTTCCAGGCGCAGCACCCTCCAGGGCTTCGATCAGTGGGATGCCAAGGTTCCCACAAGCCACTGTTGGGATTCCCGAAGCCTTCAACAAATGGGCCGTCAAATCCGTGGTGGTGCTTTTCCCGTTGGTACCCGTGATGGCCAAAAGCATGGCCCCATCCGCTCGGTTGCGCAAAATCCGATGCGCCAATTCCAATTCGCCAACAACCGAGATGCCTCGCCGCACGGCCTCTTGCACAAAGGGAATGCTTGGCGGAACACCGGGGCTCAACACCACTTCTTCACAATCATCCAGGAGCGCCAAAGGATGATCGCCCCAGACACCGGGCACTTCCATCGCCGCCAGTTTTGCGATCAGGGCTTTATCAGGCACGGCCCGCCGCTCGTTCATCACAACGTTCTTACCGATTTTCGTAAGGTAGGCGGCGACGGAGAGCCCTGAACGCCCTACTCCGATGACAACGATCCGCCCCATACTGCCTCCGCGTTGATTCAGTTTTCCAGGAAGAGGGCCAGGGCGCATCTATTCATGTCATGGCGCGGAAAAGAGCTTCACGTCAGACTGTAGCCAATGGTTTTCCGCGAGGGTTATGCAAGATTCTGTCCTTCACAGCATTTTGAGTGGTGAACGCGCAGCGGTCACCTACACGCAATCCATTATTGATCTCAAAACCGGTGAGGTCGCGGCCGTAGAGTTGCTCACCCGCTTCGAAGATCCAGATGGCCGTATTCGCACGGTGGGCGGCCTTCTTGAGGATGTCACCCTCGCCCCCTCCATGCGTGTGGAGTTAGATCTGCTCTGCGTAGGGGCCGTCTTCGATGCCCTTGCCAAAACTCCAGTCACCGATCATCTCCTCTTTATCAACCTGCACCCGATGACGTTGGATGCTCCTGATTTCTGGAAAAAGCTCAGCCCTTGGCTTTGGAATCTTTCCATTCCGCCCCACCGAATCGTGCTGGAGATCACGGAAGCTTTTGCCGGGCACGATCTGGACAAGCTGGAAGAATTCGCCCGCCGCCTCCGGACTCACGAACTGCGAATCGCCGTGGATGATCTAGGCAGCGGTGTTGCGAGCCTAACTCACATGGCCCGACTGGCTCCGGATTTCATCAAAGTGGATCGGTCCTTAGTGCATCAAGCCCATCGCCGCCCCTACCAGGCAGCGCTGTTGAATGCCCTTTCGGTATTTGCCGATCGGATGGGCGTGGGCTACATCGCCGAAGGTATCGAAACCGCTGAAGAGCTGCAGGCGGTCGTGGATGCCGATGTTCCTTGGGGCCAGGGCTACATTTTCGATGAGCCCGTGCCGCTGCTGCTAAACGACTGAGCTACCGCAATTTCAGCGAGCTGAGCGCCAGGATTGAACACACGATGGCGGTGATCCAGAGGCGGATCACCACTTTCGTTTCCTTAAGTCCGCCCAGTTCCATATGGTGATGAAAGGGAGCCATCCGGAAGATTCGTTTGCCGCCCCGCAATTTAAAGCTACCCACTTGCAGGATCACACTGATAGCTTCCATCACGAAGAGCCCCCCGGCGATGACGAGCAGGAGTTCCTGTTTGATCATCAGCGCCACGGTGCCCAACGCACCGCCCAGGCCCAGGCTGCCGGTATCGCCCATGAAAACTTCGGCGGGGTGGGCGTTGAACCACAGAAAGCCCAGGCTGGCACCCGCCATGGCACCCATGAAGACACTCAACTCGGCACCCCCGGCAACATGGGGGACAAAGAGGTAGGCCGCCATTTTTACGTGCCCAGCCACATAGGCCAGGATTGCAAACGTCACAGAGACAATTAGAATTCCGCCGATGGCCAAGCCATCCAGCCCATCGGATAGGTTCACGGCATTGCTGGTTCCCACCATCACCAACCAGATCCAAGGCACCAGGAGGATGCCCACATCCGGTCGGAAATTCTTAAAGAACGGTACGGAAAGCTGACTCGTATTCGTGCCCCGCAGCCCGAAATCCAGGATCAAAAAAGCGACGAGCAGCGAGATAGCTGTAAGCAACGCCATCTTCTGCCAACTGCGCAAACCGAGGTTCTGTTTCTTGAATAGTTTTTGTGCATCGTCGAAGGCACCCACCACTCCAAAGCCCAGGAGAGAAAGCAGAGCCACCCAGATGGGACCGCTCTTTAGCTCACACCAAAGCACCGTGGAAATCAGGATCACACCCAAGATCAGAAGCCCGCCCATGGTGGGAGTGCCCGCCTTGGCTTGATGGTGCTCAGGCCCTTCTTCGCGGATGTGCTGCCCCATTTTCAGTCGGGTAAGCGTGCGAATGACGAGGGGCCCTAGCAATAGAGACAAAAGGAACGCCGTGGCCGCTGCCAGCCCTGCTCGGAGGGTTACATACCGAAAGACCGATACGCCAGGAAGGAGGTCGCGAAGAGGATAGAAGAGCCAAGGAATCATAGGTAGGTCCGGAAGTGTATTTCGGTATGGAGGCTACCGGCTGCGTTCCGCATCCGGTAGGTAATTAGATTGCCATCAAATGAGGGGCAAAGAACGGTGCTACGCCCACCCGTCTTTTGCACTGCCACCGCTGGATCTCGCATTTCATCCTTCTGCCTGCCTTCTTTTGTGTTTTTTGTGTTCTTTGCGGCAAATTATTTTTTTGTATTTTTGTCCAAAACCCATTCCACCACTCGCTCCGCACGCCAGTACCGACTGCCCTTCACAAGAATTCTGGCCCCGGAAGGCAGCGCACAGAGTCCCTTGGGATCGTCACGTAAGGCGTCGAAATCGGCAAAGGCATGCCCGCCGGAACCAAAGCCTTCGACCAACACACCGGCCTGATCTCCATAGGTCAACACACTCCTGAACCCCAAGGCACGAAGACCTTCTCCCGTTTCTCGGTGTAGTCGTGAGGATTCCGGCCCCAATTCACGCATACATCCGAGCACGGCAATGGCTTCACCACCTTCCAATTCCAGGAGTGCGGCGCCGCAGGCGAGGATGGAATCGGGGCTGGCATTGTAGGTTTCATCAAGAAGCCAGCCTCCATGTGGCAAGGAATGAAGGCGGCCTCGCCCGGCTTCCGGCTCAACCTCCCCGAGTCCGGCAGCAACCGTCTCGGGATTGAAGCCTGCGATCACGGCAAGCGTTCCAGCCAGAGCGGCGTTGCGAACCTGGTGTGCACCGCGAAGTTTCAGACTCACCGAAATTCCGCCCTTGGGTGTGCGTAGGGTAAAGCGTTCCCCACGGGCCCCCAGAGATTCCGTATTCTCCCAACCGAAGGACTGCTGCCCTTGCCCAACAGGAATGGCTGCCACATGCGAAGCCCAGGGCTGCAGCGCGATCCAGCGGCACCATTCATCCGACGCCAGATGCACCCAGGCACCTCCGGGC
>JAUYES010000820.1 GCA_030691225.1 Holophaga sp.
GTTCGGCCAACTTGAGGATGAACTCGCCGTCGGGGGCGCGGAGGGCCAGGTGCTGTTGCACTAAGCTTTCCAGAGCCTCGAGAGATTCCTCCATTCGCCCTTCAAGAAGGGTCATGAGTGCGAATCCCATGCGCCCGAAGCGTGCTTGACTCCAGTTGTCACCGGCTTCGCGGAGACGGCGCAGAGCCTCGTTCTTGTTGCCTTGAACCATAGCGGAATAGCCCATGTAGAAGCGGAGGGGTGGGCTCCATGCGTCTCTACTCTGCACCGCGGTGAGAATCCATGCTTCAAAATGCTTGAAGTCGCCAATGTACAGGAAGGTATTCTCAACGCCCCCCTCGTGCCCCGTTTGTCGATCGTGTTTGAGTGCTGCCGCCTTGGCAACATCCAGAAGGCCTGCATTTCGGGCGCAATAGGCAATGCGTTTTAGTAGGAGTCCTGAATGAGCGTGGATACGAATGGCCTTAGCGAGAATCTCCATAGCCGGGCCATTCTTCCCAAAGTCCGACATCATTTGAGAAAGGTCGCCTGCAGCAAAAGGAAGTCCCGGCACTAGGCTAAGCGCGCGATTCAGAGCGTGTTCGGCCAAGGCTCGATCTTCGGGGATCCAGTCGGGTTTGGTCACGACTTCCTGGTAGGCCGCACAACCGAGCAGACACCAGCCCAGGGCGCACTCAGGCGCTTGTGCTATCAAGCGATCCAGTCGAGGACGAAAATCGGGCGAGGAGGACAGGCGCGTCCAGATCGTTGGAAGGTTCAGGAGCTCCCAACTTAGGTCGAGTGATCGGGGTAACAGTCGGCCATGGGGCTCTGAGCCAAAGGTCTCTGGCAAAGCGTTCAAGAAGGTCGTCATGGCCTCGGCTGGTGGTGCAGGGATTCCCGGTACATCGTGCCAAGCTTCTCCACCCCGTCGCCAACGGAAACTAAGGCATAAAAAGTCCCCCTGGCGACTCGGTCGGAATTGGAGCTGAAAGGCCCGTTGACTGGTGGGAAAGGGCCAATCCGGGTGAGGAATCCTGATTACCGTAGCCGGGGCCAGGGTCTCCAGGTAGGACTGAGCTATCCAATGGAGTCCTGGTAGGAAACCAGCGGGAGCATCCTGCGGTAAAAGGTGAATAATAATGCTCTCGCGCCAACGGCTAGGGCGCTGCGTCCATAACAGTCCAGCTCCTGCCAATCCCGCAATGCCCAGGGCACCCAGCAAGGCCCGGCGGGTCAGGGTGGATTTAGAAGGGACTGAATTCATCGCGGGCCTTGGGTCTAATGATTACGAATCAATTCCTCGAAACCACATAATCTCCCAGCAAAGGCACTGGCGGCAACGGTGGCTGGGCTTGCTAGCCAGACTTGGCCTGGGCCACTGCGTCCAGGAAAATTGCGGTTCACGGCTGATACCGTTACCTGATCCGATCGGCTGCTCACGCCCGGGCCAGCATTCACGCAGGCACCGCACCCGGGGCCCAAGATTCGCGCGCCGGCTTCCTCGAAGGCGCTGATCCAGCCCAATTGGGTGGCATAGCGCCGAACATCTTCGCTTCCGAATTGGATGAAAAATTGAACGTGCAGGGGTACCGTCAAATTATGGTTCAGGGCCCAACGAATCACTTCATGAACCCGTTCAATGTCTTCACGTTTCCCCCCGGTGCAACTGCCGGCGTAGGCAAGATCGATCTGCACAGGCTTGCTTAGGGAGCCGAGTTCCAGACCATTGCCGGGATCACCAGGACTGGCGACCATGGCGTTGATTGTTGAACAATCGATATCCAGTGTGTCGGCATATTCAGCATCGGGATCGCTGAACATCCAGTTTTCGATGGGAATATCCGAGTGGCGGCGCTCCCATAGGAAGCGCACCGTTTGGGCATCCGGCGCTACGATGCCGCTAAATGCGCCTAGTTCGGCGGCCATGTTGGTGAGTGTGGCGCGTTCATCAATGTTCAGGTGGGCCAGGGCCTGCCCCTGAAATTCGATGATTCGGCCGATGGCGCCGCCTTCCCGGAGGAAGGGAAGGCGTAGCAAGTGGAGCGCCAGATCCTTGGCCGAAATGCCCGGTCGCAGACGGTGATTCAACCGGACCTGCAGCGTAGGTGGCACCGTGACACGCACATCTCCAGTCACAAAGGAATTGGCGATATCGGTCGTGCCCACGCCGAAGGCAAGGCAACCCAAGGCGCCACTGTGGGGCGTGTGGGAATCCGTGCCCACAACAACTTGGCCGGGGGTGGCGAAACGCTCCGTCATCAGGGCATGGCAGATACCCTCGGCGCTGCCATCGAGTTGCTCACCTAGCAGGCGGATTCCGTGATGTTGGCAGAAGGATTCCTGGGAGTGCTTCAGGCGATGGGCTACTTCTAGAAGACCCTGGGCTTGGCGTTCTTCGTTCATCACGCGATCCAGAAAATTGAGATGATCGCGGAAAGCCAGGATCCGCTCAGGATCCTTGAGTCTCACGTTTTCGCCCATTGATTGGGCCAAGAAACTAGCCGCCATAGGCGTTACGTATTCGTGAGAAAAGCGCCAGTGAGCATGGACGAAAATTCCATCACCCGGCTTGACGATTGTGAGTCCGAGCTCGCCCGAGACAGGTTCGATCACCGCATTGCGTGCCAGGATTTTTTCCGCCAGGGTCATGGGACGTTTGTCGTGCGCAGGCAAAGGTATTGTGAGTTCCCCGGCCATGCGGGCGCAGTTGAAGGCGAACAAACCGCCTCGCTCGACAATGGCTCGGGTAATAGGGTCCATTCCCTTCGTGAATTCATCGAGCGGAATGGCTTCCCCATTGCGTAGGCGGGGGATCAGGTCGAAGTTCGTGCTGGTGAATAGGCCAAGGTTCTGGCAGTTCTGCAGGTAATGCGTTTCAAAGCTCTCAGCGATGACCAAGCGGATCCCGGCACACCATTCCGCATAGGCGCTGGCTTCGCGACTGGGGCCTTTGCCACGACGAGTCCCCGAGACGCTTATGGAAAAGTTTCCTCGTCGAACGGAGCCTTCGGACAAAGGGAACTGGGAGCCGCACCGCAGTCCGATGTAAGGAAAGTCACCCAGGCGAGCATCGAAGAAATAGCAGACCCAGCCGGGGGTGATTTCATCGATGCTGACTTCATTTAGCAGAGGGCGGGCCTCCGCCAGGGATAAATCCTCTCCCGCCAACTGACGCTGGATGCTGGCGGGATCTTCGCTCAAAAAAAGGATGCGCCCCGGGATGGTGACCAAATCCGACATGGAGCGATCATCGCATAAATAGGCATAAGAAAGGGGCCTCCCAAAGGAGGCCCCGTGCGGAAAAGTGTCGTGGACTAGTTGCCTTCTTCTTCGTATTTTTCTGAGAGTTCATCGAGATGGGCCAGCAAACGCTTGGCCATTTCCTCATCTTCCAGGACAGTGAAGTCATCATCCTTGACTTCGAAGATTTCAATGCTGAGATTGGGCTCTTCCTTGGATTCCTCACCCTCGGTGAAGGCCTGTACCTCGGCCAAGGGGGCCATGATGCAGAAATGGCGGCCCTCGAAATCCAACTCATCGAGAATGGCATATTCTTCCTTTTCGCCGTTCTCGTCCTCGAGTTCGACCACCTCGATTTCGTGATCGTCATGTTCGTCGTGTTCGCAGTCAGGACCGTGGACGTGCTTTTCATGGGCCATGATGGGCTCCTTACAAGGGCTACAGAGTACGGTATGAGGCTCCTTGCTCCAAGGAGAATCACAGACTAGGAGCCCCAGTTGGCCTTGGCTTCACCACAACCCGTGACGATGGCTTGTACCCACTTGCGGTTGGGTAGTTCGACTCGAATCTTGTCGCCCAAGGCGCCGCTGCTGCGCGCCGTGGCATCGGCCGAAATGATCAGGGCCTCGAATTGCACACTTATCCGTACGCGTTCGCCAGTGCTAACAAGCGGGATGGGTTCCAGATCGCTTTGGGTCAGAACATGTCCCGCCTGCACATTGGCTCTCAAACGGTACCCGACTGGAAGGGCTGAAATTGCTCCAGGGGGAGGGTTTCCTTCAAAGGGGGATTCTTCCAACTGGTCTTCGGCGGGGACTGTTTTTCGCGAAAGGGAGGTTTTTGTTCGGAGCAAGTTTCCGGTCCAGCGGCCTTCTAGATCTACCCGGGCATTTCCTGCCAGGCGGCCATCCATGAGAACCCTGAAAACGGCGAAAAAGTGTCCGGTAGGTTCCCTCTTGCTGAGATGAGAAGGCTCGAAGGTCACCTGAGAACCATGCACTCTTGGCAAGGTGGGGGAACGTGTTGCGCGAATGACATAGTGCCCGCCCGAAGCCTTGCTTTTCTCCAGGGCAAACGCTATGGCTTCTTCCTGAAGACGCTCGGCCAAGGCGGTGGACGGAACCTGTTCGCCTGCGAAGACCAAGAATCCGGAAAGAAGCAACATCAGCAGCGCGCGCATGGGATCACCGTTTCAGGCTTGCAACGAGCTGCAGCATCTGGTCCACGGTCTGAATGGTTTTGGAATTGGCTTCATAGGCGCGCTGGCCGATGATCATGTTCACCATTTCTTCGGCTACATCGACATTGGCCATTTCCAAAAAGCCCTGCTGAATCGAGCCCAGACCTTCTAGGCCGGGGGTTCCTTCGATCGGTTCACCGCTAGCTAGGGTGGTCTGCACAAGATTTCGGCCCAGTTGGTTGAGGCCCGTGGGATTGATGAATTTGACGAGGGTGATCTGGCCCACTTGCTGCGGCTGCGATTGACCCGGCTGGGTGACCGTCACCGTGCCGTCTTGGCCAATCGTGACGCTCGTCGCATCCTGGGGCACGGTGATTTGGGGATCCAGAGCATAGCCACTGGCATTGACCAGGGCACCATTCTGGTCCACCCCGAAAGAGCCGTCGCGGGTAAAGGCCTGAGTTCCATCTGGCATCGTTATCCGGAAGAATCCATCGCCTTCGATGGCCATATCGAAACGGCCGCCCGTGGTGCGAAAATTTCCCGTGGAATATTCGTGAACCACGCTCTGGAGCCTGGCGCCATGCCCCAACTGGATGCCCGCAGGTAACGTGGTACTAGTAGAACTGCTTGTGCCCGCTAAATTGACCGTTTGATAGAGCAGATCCTGGAATTCGGCGCGGGCCTTTTTATAGCCGGTGGTATTCACGTTGGCCAAGTTGTTCGAGATGGTGTCCATGTTGTATTGCTGGACAGACATGCCGGCGGCGGCGGACCACATTGCACGCATCATGGGAAGACTCCTTCAAAAAGGCGATT
>JAUYES010000821.1 GCA_030691225.1 Holophaga sp.
ACCCGCTCTGGAGATCCTTGCCGAGGAGAAGCCACCACACATCGGATCCCCAGGGTCCAGTGTCATTGGTTTCGATGATCACTGCGGCAAGGTCTGAGAACAAAACGGCCTCCGTCTTGCCCTCGGGACGGTGATTGATGATGCCGGTTTCAGTGACTTCGACGATGAATTTCGATTCGGGTAGAAGCTTTGATTCACTTGGGGTTCCTAGATCCGAGGAAGCTTTCTTGCAGTTGGCTGAAGTCATCGAGCGGAATAGAGAATGGACAAATGAGAACATTGGCTTCAACTCCTTATAGATGAGAATTTACGACCGCACTTTCACAAGGGCGCTCGGAACAGCACCACGATGCGGATTTTCCGTAAGGGTTTGGTTTTCTTCTAAACCTTGAGCACATCCCCTTCGAGAAGGGCTCGGATTGGTACGGTCTGGAGATCAAGAGAATCGGGGTAATGGATCAAGCACATTTTCTTCCGAAGAGACTCAGGCAATCCCGCCAGATCAGACGCCAGCGTATGGGCAGGGCCCAGGTTCGTTTCGTGAACGATGAGATCAGCCCCGGAAAGCCATTCGATGAGATCGAGGTCGAACGCGGTATCACAGGAATACCCCAGAATGCGGCCCCCGAAACGCACCCGGAGGGCGCAGGTGGGCACATGGTGGCGTGTGCGACGGATCTCCACCTCGAAGGGCCCAATTCGATTCACCCCTTCCCATGCCAAGGGACGGGCATCGAAGTAATCCTCGAAGCGCATGTCCTTGAATGCTTCGCCATCCCAGAGTCGCCCCATGCTGACATGCAAGCGGCGCTCCCAGAGCACCTCCAGCACTTCCGGAAGGGTATGCAGCCGAAGCCTTTTGTGGTCTGCGAAATACTTGAGGTACCCGACGCCTTCAAGGCCGTTCATGTGATCGCCGTGAACGTGGGTGAGCAGCACATCGTCAATGTCCGTGAGTGCCAGCGGTCCCGCGCCCTTCAGTGAGGCATCCCGCAGCACCCGCCGATACATGTCCGGGCAATCGATGGCTAACTTGCAACCGTCTGCCACAAGCAGCAGCGAGGTTGGATGGTGATGCTCAGAGAAGGTATCCCCGACACCCAAAGCAATGACTTCAAAGCGTGTCATCGGGCGCTCCTAGAGGAACGCTTGGGTAGCACCAGCAGAGCGCGAGCCATGCTGCGAACGGCGGGAGCAGCGGAGCCTTTGGGGATCAAGACCCGAGCATTGGCCGCTATGGCGTAATAGCCCTGGATCGCCGCAAAAACCGCACTCGCTGCGATTTCAGGGTCCGGGCATTTGAAGGCTCCCGATGCTTCGCCTTCCTTTAGGAGGTCCACCAATTGCCCACGGAAGGCCGTAAGGGCTTGACCAAAAGCTTCGCCCACCTCGGGTTGACGGATGGCCTCACCACTCAACGCGATCCAACACGCCAGAGCCCCTGGATCCGCCGAGCGACCAAGGGCGAGGTGCGCATTGATGAAGTGATCCAGGGATTCCAACCCAGTGGTTCCCTCCAACGCCAGCCTCAAGCGATCGGCTTGCATCTCCACCAAGTGGTCCAGCAGGGCCAAGAGAATCTCCTGCTTGGTCTTGTAGTGGTAGTGAACAAGCCCTGGAGCCAGACCCGCAGCCGCGGCGATGTCCTGGATGCTGGCTCCGTCATAGCCTTTCTTGGCCATGACCTGTTGCAAGGCGAGGGCGATCTGCTTCCGCCGTTCGTGAGTGTTGGGAGTTCGGACCATCGTTTCACCATTGGTTGGTTAACCAACCAAATTTGTAATCACCTGCCGTTGCTGTCAAGAAGCAAATTCTCGAGCCGGTCTTGACTTAGATACTTTGTGCATTTATGCTGAATGTATCTAAGGGGTCCACCATGACCGCCAGGCCCACGAAAGCCGCCTCGAACCCACCCGAGCCTGAGACCTATGTGGTGGCCGTGGACGTGGCGGTGCTCACCTTGGTGGAGGATCAACTCCACACGCTCTTGATTCGACGCAACGAGGCTCCCTTCAAGGGGCAGTGGATGCTGCCAGGCGGTGTTGTCCAGGGGCGTGAATCCCTGCTCCAGGCTGCGGAGCGGGTGCTGCGGGAGAAGGCCGGACTCACTGGGGTCTACCTGGAACAACTCTTCACCTTCAGTGAGCCCAAACGCGATCCTCGGGATCGCGCCATCAGCGTGGCTCACCTGGCG
Organism: Holophaga sp.; assembly: GCA_030691225.1. Lineage (GTDB taxonomy): Bacteria > Acidobacteriota > Holophagae > Holophagales > Holophagaceae > JAYREN01. Next base: position 2,195 of record JAUYES010000821.1, read on the forward strand.
CTGGTGAACCGGGAACGCTTCGATGACCTTAAGCCCCATCTTTCCGAGACTGCCGTTTCGCGAATCACCGTGCCCTGGGAAGGGGAGATTGGCGGCCCCGTGCAGGCGCTGTCTGACCAAGGTGAAGATCTGCCCCTAGCCTTCGATCAAGCCGAGATGCTG
>JAUYES010000822.1 GCA_030691225.1 Holophaga sp.
CATATCCGTAATCACCAAGTCGGGCAAAAACAAAGCCTCGTTCATCAACTGAACAGCCTTCTTCCCGTGTTCGGCGGTGACCGTTTGATGGCCCATTCTTTTCAAAACCACCCGCAGTGTGGCCAGAAGAAGGGAATCATCATCAACGACGAGAATTAAGGACATGGGTTGACTCGGATAAAAGATTCTACCCCCATCGTTCCGGTGTTCTGACTATTTTAAAGATTCCCCCATGCGCCCACGCCCCTTCCTTCCCATGATGTTCGGCGCCCTTTTAAGCGCCCAGGTCCCCTTGCCAGACCCCGGCCCATCCTTCATTGCCGCTCCCATTCGAATCAACATGGAACCGATATTTCAGTCCGTGGAGCAACTGGCCCCCAAGGTGCCGCCCGGGGTGGAAACCTGGACGCCCTTGCCTTCGCCCCCCAGCACGGTGTATCGCTTCAACCTCTATCGTGATGCCTTAAATTTTCGAATCAGAGGCAACCGAATCTCCATGCACACCACTGCCCATTACTGGCTAGAGGTGGGACTGAGGGCAGGTTCCTACGTCAGCAGCATGGGAGCTTGTGGGAAAGGAAAGGAAGGTTTTCGGCGCGTGCTATTGGGCACTCGGGCGGATTTGAATCTAACCCCTGCCTGGGGTCTGGATCTCAAGGTGCAGTTGGATGACCCCACTGCACTCTCGCCTTGCACCATCACTTTGCTGAACTACGACATCACGGACCAAGTCACTGCTGGGATGAAGGAAAACCTATTGAAGGCCACCACTGCCATGGAGCAGCAAGTCCGAGATTCGGCCATGCTGCGCCAAAAGGCCGAGGCCCTGTGGGCCCAAGCCCAGCAACCCCTAGCCTTGGCCGAGGGGGTTTGGCTCAGTCTCAACCCCGAGCGCATAAGGCTGGCACCCTGGGCGAGCCAAGGGCGGGTGTTGATTATCACGCCGGAACTCCAGGTACGCCCCGTCATCACCCTGGGACCAGCGCCTCTGATCCAGGTCAGGCCCTTGGCGCCATTAGAGAGTTCCACCTTGGCCATCCCGCCCGGTTTCAAAGTGCGAGTCGATGCCGATTTGCCCTTCGAACACGCCACGGCCCAATTGCGCCGCCAAGTGCAGGGCAAACGCTTCGACACGGAAAAGGGCAGCTTCGAGGTGCTGGATGCGGTCGTGCGCGGCCAGGATGGCAAGGCGATCCTGGAACTCCAGCTCCAGGGCAAGATCACGGGGCGCCTGACGCTCCAGGGCCGACCGGCCTTCGATCCCACCAGCGGCACCCTGCAGCTGATGGATCTGGACTACACGCTGGAAAGCCGCAGCTGGATCACCCAGTTCGGCGAGTGGCTGTTCCGCAGCACGCTCAAGAAAACCCTGCA
>JAUYES010000824.1 GCA_030691225.1 Holophaga sp.
GGCAGGGTTTCGAGGCTCTGGGGAAGGTATCCGGCCCGGGCAAAGAAGAGTTTGGGCGCGCCCTGCACTTGCTCCAGCGTGCGACGCACGGCGGGCATGGCGAAGTCGGCGTAATCTTCGGGATCGAGATCCCCGGCCCAAGTATCAAAGAGCTGAACGCCCTGGGCACCGGCCTCGATATGGAGGTTGAGCAGGCGCGCAGCGGCATCGGCGAGGCGATCCATCCAGGCCTTGGCCTTGACGGGCTCGGCGTGAAGGAAGGCCTTGGCGCGGGACCAATTCTTGGAGCCCTTGCCTTCGATGCCATAGGCCAGCAGAGTCCACGGCGCCCCGGCGAAACCGAGCATGGCCACCTGGGCGGGCAGGTTGGCTTTTACTTTTCGGATGGCCGCCTGCACGGGCTCGAAAACCTTTTCGTCGAGAGGCTGGTCCAAGGGAATCTGATCCAGCGTCTTGCCTAGGCGCGGTCCGCCCTCGGGAATGGTGACGTTGCAACCGAGCGCATCCAGAATCACCAAAATATCGCTGAAGATGATGGCGCCATCGAGCTTGGGAAAACGCCGGATGGGCTGCAGGGTTACTTCCGCCGCGAGGTCCGAATCGTAGAGCAATTGCTCGAAGGTGACCTTGGCGCGCAGCGCACGGTATTCAGGCAAGAACCGCCCCGCCTGGCGCATGAACCAGAGGGGCGGGGTGGGCTGGACTTCGCCTCGAAGGGCGCGGACGAGAGGCTGAGTCACGATAGTTCCTTGGTGAAAGTCTGCTGAATTCGAGTTCTATTCGTGGTCCAAGGTGAAGGTGAAGGGGCCGGAAGCGCCCAACACTTCGCCTTCAGGAATGGCTAGGCCGGTGCGGCGTTCCGCCAGATGCACCACGCGCCACTTCCCGCCGCGCTGTCCGGCTTCCTTCATGGCCACGCGGCCAGCGCCCTTGCTGTTGCGGTGGGCCACCTGAATGACGAGGTAGGCACCTTCTTTTTCGGTGCGTTTTTCGAGGCCTAGGGTGAAGATGCGAGTCATGGTGGTGCTCCTAAAAAGTGGGTGTCGGTGAAGCGGGGTTAGGCCGAGAAGGAACCCTTAACGGCCTGGATGCCCTTTTCGAAATGCGCGAATTCCTTTTCGCCGTGGGCGATGGAAAGGAAGGCCACTTCGTAGCCGCTGGGGGGCAGGTAAACGCCCTGTTCCAGTAGCAATTTGTGCATCTTGTTGAACTGAAGAATGGCGCCGGATTCCACACGGTCGGCGCGTTTCACGCCGGGCTGGAACAGGGGCCAGATGAGGCTGCCGATATGGGGCGCGTGCATCCCAGGAATTTGTTCAAAGGTCTTGGCCCAGCGGTCGGCTTTGGTATTGAGTTCGGTGTAGACCGCAGGGGTCAAGCGTTCCAAGGTGGCAAGGCCCGCCGCCATGGCCACGGGGTTGCCGGATAGTGTGCCCGCTTGATAGACGGGACCATCGGGGCTCACGACGCCCATGATGTCTTTGCGACCGCCGTAGAGGCCCACGGGCATGCCACCGCCGATGATCTTGCCGAAAGTGACCATATCCGGCGTGATGCCGTAGATTTCCGCCGCGCCTCCGGGCGCCACGCGGAAGCCGCTGATGACTTCATCGAAGATGAGTACCGTGCCGTGCTTGGTGCAGAGTTCTCGCAGGCGTGTGAGGAAGGAAAGATCCTGCAGCAAAAGACCGTTGTTGGCGGGAATGGGCTCGATGATGGCGGCGGCGAGTTCCGCGCCGTATTTGGCGAAGGCTTGCTCGAGACCCTCGGGATCATCCAGACTCACCACCAAGGTGAGATCGGCGAAGGCCTTGGGCACACCGGCGCTGGTGGGTTCGCCGAAAGTCGCCAGACCGCTGCCAGCCTTCACCAGCAGCGCATCGCTGTGGCCATGGTAACAACCTTCGAATTTCAGGATGCGATCGCGCTTGGTGAACCCACGCGCCGCGCGTAGGGCCGACATGACCGCCTCCGTGCCACTGGAGACGAAGCGCATTTTCTCGACATGGGGCACCATGGCCTTGATGCGCCGAGCCAGGGCGATTTCGCGTCGCGAGGGAGCGCCAAAGGTGAGGCCTTCCTGCATGGCTTCCGTGACGGCCGCGAGAATATCGGGGTTGGCGTGGCCCAGGATCAGCGGACCCCAGGACATGCAGAGATCCACATAAGCCTTGCCGTCTTCATCCTCGAACCACGCCTCCCAGGCCCGCTTGAAGAATTTGGGCGTGCCACCCACGGACTTGAAAGCGCGTACGGGACTGGAAACACCACCGGGGAAGTGGGTCAGGGCTTCTTGGAAAAGGGCTTCGTTATTCATCGGTTCGACTCGTTACAGGATGTTTAGGATGGGAGGGATTAACAGGATTGGTTAACAGGATGGACAGGAGGGGCAGGATGAAAAAAGGAAAAAGATGAGGAAAAGATGAGAGAGAAAAAGCAAAAAATCAGGAGTGGCAGCGGCGGAATTCTAGTTTTGGATTTCCGAAATTCAGGAGAAGACCCACGGGATGTTGGGAAACTTTGAGGTAATTGATGAGTTGGGCTTGATGTTCGGGGAGCAGGGATTTGACGGATTTGATTTCAAGGAGAACGAGGTGATCCACGATCAGATCGGCGCGGTACTCGCCCACGGGAGTGCCATGGTATACCACCTGAAACGGGCATTCTGTTTCGATCGAAAGCCCGCGTTCACTGAGGGCCACCGCCAGAGCCTTTCGGTAAACAGCTTCTAAGAATCCGTGTCCAAGCTCACGGGAAACCTCGAAAGCAGCTTCCAATATCTTGCCTGTCAGCTCCTCATGCAGCATTCAATCCTTTCTCATTTCAATCGGTTTTTTATCCTGCTCTTTTATCCTGCTCATCGTGTCCATCCTGTTAACAACATCCTGCAGTCCTGATCAGTTCTTTTTTGTCCGCTTACTTGATCCAACCCTTATTCAACGCCTCGCGCCCGGCATAGGTGACGATCATGTCGGACCCCGCGCGGCGCAGGCTGATTAGCTGTTCGTACATCAACTGGTCGCCATTGAGCCAGCCCAGACGGTCACCGGCTTTCACGGCGCTGTATTCACTGCTCACGTGGTAGCTGCAGATGGGCAGCAGGCAGGCTTCTCTGAGGCGATAAATGAGATCCAGATTGTGGATGCCGGGCTTGACCATCAGGATATCGGCGCCTTCTTCGATATCGAGCAGGGCGTCCTTGATGCCTTCGCGGGCGTTGCGGGGATCCATCTGGTAGGTGCGGCGATCACCAAACTTGGGGGCGCAATCGGCGGCTTCGCGGAAGGGGCCATAGTAAGCGCCGTTGTGCTTGATGGCGTAGGAAAGGATGCTCACGTTTTGGAAACCTTCGTCATCCATCCGTGCGCGCATGGCGGCGATGCGGCCGTCCATCACGTCGGAAGGCGCCACGATATCGGCACCGGCCTGGGCGTGGGTGAGGGCCATTTCGGCGAGAATTGCAACACTATCGTCGTTATCTACATAGCCGTTCTTCACCACACCGCAATGGCCGTGATCGGTGTATGCGCAAAGGCACACATCGGTCATCACGATGAGATCATCGCCGAAGGCCTTCTTGAGGGCCGTGACGGCCATGGGCACGATGCCGTGAGCATCGTGGCTGCATTCCGCCAGGGCGCTCTTTTCATCGGGCACGCCGAAGAGCAGGACGCTCTTGAGGCCTAGCTTGAGATCCGCTTCCACCTGCCGGACCGTGG